>NZ_JAKZEQ010000034.1:0-34666 GCF_022549155.1 Lactiplantibacillus sp. ME-2 | reverse complement strand
AATTACTGAAGAAGTTGTCAACAACTAATTTCAATAATTATTTGGTGGTGAGATGTATCTGCCGTAGCAGCAACGTTTACTAATATACCAATTGAAGTAAAAAGTGTCAACACTTTTTCTGAATTTCTTTTTATTAATAGTCAAACCAGCTTTCTTTCTCTATACTATTTAATTAAAGGAGCGACTAAATTATGCTAGCTTGGCTAC
This sequence comes from Lactiplantibacillus sp. ME-2, assembly GCF_022549155.1. Taxonomy (NCBI): domain Bacteria; kingdom Bacillati; phylum Bacillota; class Bacilli; order Lactobacillales; family Lactobacillaceae; genus Lactiplantibacillus; species Lactiplantibacillus sp. ME-2. The sequence goes on along the minus strand of NZ_JAKZEQ010000034.1, from coordinate 34,459 downwards.
CATTCTTTTTGATTTCATTAATGTTTATTGTTCTACTATACGCTTGTGCGCGATCAGCGCGCACAAATATCCAGCGTTTTAAGCAACTCAGTTTAATTGCCTTTCTCTGGGTCTTAACTGCTTTTTGCTACACACCTACCAGTTACAATTTTGGTACCCAACTCGTTATTCAATATATTCAATGGGGACCCGTTAAGCTGAACGTGATTCCTTTCCAACAACTTGACATTGAATTTTGGCTCAACGTTCTCCTCACTGTTCCATTGGGCGGTTTACTGGCATGGAATTTTCCCGACTTGCCTTGGCGTCGTTTTATTTGGTTGGGATTTCTTACGGGGCTAACACTCGAGCTGGGACAATTCATCCTTGACTGGTTGGTTAACCTCAAACGTTGGGTTGATATCGATGATGTCATCACAAATTGGGCTGGTGTCATTATCGGTGCCGCTGGTTATAAAATTGCACGTCATGTTCCCGGACTTCGCTGGTTGCAAAAATAACGTATATATAGAAGCAAAAAGCAAAATAGCGTTTGCTTAGCACCCACAAGTGCCAAACACTTCAGCGGTCTAGCTGTCATGAAATCGTAATTAAATAAGCGTCGCAGCCTTAAGTGGCTGCGACGCTTATTTAATTTAACTACTAACTATTAATGAAGCTGCCATCATCAGGATTCAAAAAACAGATCGAATACTCGCTTACGATCTTGGTTCCAGACCTGATTGTCACTAGTTGGATAAACTCGATTTGTTAACACAACCAGCCCAATTTGACGATCCAAATCAAAAGCAACTGCCGGGCCAGTAAAACCAGTATGGAAATATTGATGTCGTCCCGCACGTCGTTCCCAACCTAACGTCCGGCCATTTTCGTCATACTCGCCTAACCAGTCAAAGACATTTTCATCCAGCACCCGTTTGCCTTGATATTCACCAAAGTTTAACATCATTTCAATAAATACGGATAAATCCGTCAGCGTTGAGAACAAGCCTGCGTGACCACTCTCACCATTCAACAAAAAGGCTTTATAATCATGCACCTGTCCTTGAATCTGACCCCGCCGCGGATCAAACTCCGTCGGCACAAACCGAATCTTCGGACGATTTAAGTTATAACCCGTATTGGTCATCGCTAGTGGATAGCAAACGTGGTCTTGAATACTCCGAGCCAATGAGCCGTCAACCGCACGAATAATCCATCCCAATAAAATAAATCCCAGGTCTGAATAGACATACGTTGTCCCTGGTGCCGTGACGAGTGGCGCATCATAAACCGCTTTGATCAGATCTTCACGTTGCATCTTATCCAGGTTATCAATATCTGCCGGTAGCCCACTATTATGAAGTAACAAGTTTTTAATCGTTATTTCAGGATGAGTGAACCCAGGTAAAAACCGGGCAACCGAGTCCGTTAAATGAATCGTGTGGTCCGATAACAACTGAAAAATCCTCGTCGTGGTCCCTACAACCTTAGTTACCGATGCTAGGTCATAAATCATCGCAGGATCTAAGCCCACGGCAAACTCATCGCGGCCCTGCTTACCATGATAGTATTGATTGATACCTTTAGGGGTGATCAAGCTAAACGACGCCCCATAAATGTCGCCAGCTTCAATACAACTGTCAATATATTGTTCAATTTGTTCGAGCATCCGCATTACGCCCACCTTTCACTACATTCACTAGTTTCTGCTTATCTTCTTTATGATAACGAACTTCCTCATAAAATCAACGGCAAACGCTTTTAACACCCTCCACACCTCGTTGCACTTTTTATTAATTAACTAGTTAAACACTTGTTACATTATGGACAATATTCCACTTATATATCAAAACAAGTCTTGTTTTTAGCCGTTTTCTAAATATAATTAAGTGAATTACCAATGCCTATCTAGCTATGTAAGTACTGTTATATCAACGTTAATAGTCAACTTTTCAATAATAGATTGCAAAAAAATAACCCAAACGTGAAATAAATCACCTGAAAGCGGTTACAAATCCAGCAAAAAATGTTATGATTCAAATGTAGAATTTTATCAATCATTTGATTGGATTCAAATTATGGAGGCGAGAAAATGATTACATCAGAAAAGACAACAAAACCAGCAGCTTGGAAAGGTTTCAAAGGCGGGCACTGGCAGGAAGAAATCAACATTCGTGATTTTATTCAAAATAACTTCACACAGTACAATGGCGACGAAAGCTTCCTGGCCGGACCAACAGCCGCTACTAAGACCTTGAATGACAAAGTCTTAGAATTAAAGAAACAAGAACGTGCCGCTGGTGGTGTGTTGGATGCTGATACTAAAGTCGTTGCAACGATTACTTCACACGGCCCTGGTTATATTCAAAAAGATCTCGAAAAGATTGTTGGTCTCCAGACTGACAAGCCTTTGAAGCGGGCCTTCATGCCATTTGGTGGTATTCGAATGGCTGATGACGCTTTGAAATCATACGGTTATACCCCTGATGAAGAAAACGACAAGATTTTCACTGAATATCGCAAGACTCATAACCAAGGCGTCTTCGATGTTTATACTCCTGACATGCGGAAAGCACGTCACTACAAGATCATCACCGGACTACCAGATGCATACGCACGTGGCCGTCTCATTCCTGATCTTCCACGGGTCGCTGTTTATGGGATCGATCGTTTAATGGAAGACAAAGCTAATGACTTTGCCCACATTGGTGATGGTGAATTGACTGATGATGTTATTCGCCTCCGTGAAGAAGTTCAAGATCAATACCGTGCTTTAGCAGATATGAAGAAGATGGCTGCCAGTTATGGCTACGATATTAGCAAGCCTGCAACTAATGCTCAAGAAGCTATTCAATGGATGTACTTCGCTTACTTAGCTGCTATCAAGACCCAAAACGGCGCTGCAATGTCCGTTGGCCGGATTGATACAACGATGGACATCTTCATCCAACGTGACTTGGACAATGGTGTTCTGGACGAAAGCCAAGCTCAAGAATTAATTGATCAATTCGTCATGAAACTACGGATGGTTCGGTTCATCCGTACTGAAGAATACAATTCTCTCTTCTCTGGTGACCCAATCTGGGCAACCTTATCAATGTGTGGTTTAGGCGTCGACGGTCAACACCATGTGACTAAGACCGCTTTCCGGATTTTAAAGACTTTGGACAACATGGGCGCCGCACCAGAACCAAACATCACGATTTTATGGTCAGACCGCTTACCAGAAGACTTCAAACGTTACGCAACTGAAGTTTCAATCGACAGTTCAACCATTCAGTATGAAAATGATGACTTGATGCGGGTACAATGGGGTACCGATTATTATGGCATTGCTTGCTGTGTTTCCGCACAACCAATTGCTGATGGAATCCAGTACTTCGGTGCCCGGGCAAACTTAGCCAAAGCGATTCTTTATGCCATCAATGGTGGCCGCGACGAAATTGCTGGAGATCAAGTTGGCCCTGCTTACGAACCAATTACTTCAGAATACATCGATTACGACGAATTCATGAAGAAATTAGACAAGCAAATGGATTGGTTAGCTGACACTTACGTTAACTCACTGAATGCAATTCATTATATGCATGATAAGTACTACTATGAAGCTGCCCAATTAGCTTTGAAGAATACTGATCTTGATCGGACCTTTGCAACTGGGATTTCTGGCTTATCACATGCCGCGGATTCAATCTCAGCTATCAAGTATGGTCACGTTAAAGTAATTCGTGACGAACGTGGTATCGCCGTTGACTTCAAAGCCGACAATGACTACCCACGTTATGGGAACAATGACGATCGCGCTGATGACATTGCTAAATGGTTAGTCAAAGAATTATACAGCAAGATGAACACGCATCACCTCTATCGGAATGCCAAACTTTCAACTTCTGTTTTGACGATTACCTCCAACGTTGTTTATGGTAAGAACACTGGTACCACACCAAATGGCCGTCAAAAAGGCGAACCATTCTCACCAGGTGCTAACCCTGCATACGGTGCTGAAAAGAGTGGTGCATTAGCTTCACTTCTTTCAACTGCCAAATTACCATACCGTTACGCAACTGACGGGATTTCCAACACGTTCGGCGTTACCCCTAACACGTTAGGCCATGACCTCGAATCACGGAAAGACACGTTAGTAAACATGTTAGACGGTTACATGAAGAACGATGGGATGCACTTGAACATCAACGTCTTCAATAAAGACACTTTGATTGATGCTCAGAAACACCCTGAAGAATACCCAACATTAACGGTTCGGGTTTCTGGCTACTGTGTCTACTTCGCAGATTTAACCAAGGAACAACAAGATGACGTTATTTCACGGACATTCTTCGAATCAATGTAACATTTAATCTTTAATAGTTAAGAAGGCGAAAGGCTCATGGAAAACAAACAAGTTTCAACAACGCAAGCGGCGGCAAAGGAGCCTTTGATAGGCTACGTTCACTCCATCGAAACGTTTGGCTCCGTTGACGGACCAGGTATCCGTTACGTGGCATTCCTTCAAGGATGCCACATGCGTTGCCAATACTGTCACAACCCTGATACTTGGAAACTCAACGTTGGCGATCAAATGACGGCCGACGAGATTCTCGAAGACGCGGCTAAATACCGGGCTTTCTGGGGCAAGACGGGTGGCATCACAGTCAGTGGTGGTGAATCACTGGTACAAATCGACTTCATCTTAGACTTATTCGAAAAAGCCAAGGCGATGAATATCAGTACTTGTCTGGATACCTCTGGACAGCCTTTTACCCGAGAACAACCTTTCTTTGACAAGTTCGAACGTCTAATGAAGGTCACGGACATTTCGTTGGTCGACATTAAGCACATCGATTCTGCCAAACACAAGCAGTTGACCCAGTATGGGAACGAAAATATCTTGGATATGATTCAGTACATGGCCCAACACCACGATGATATGTGGATTCGTCACGTCCTGGTTCCCCAACGGACTGATTACGATGAAGACTTGAAGAAACTCGGCGATTACATTGCTAAGATTCCAAACGACGTCGTTCAAAAAGTCGAAGTATTGCCGTACCATACTTTGGGCGTTAAAAAATATCATGAAATGAAGATCAAGTACCGGCTTGAAGGAATCGAGTCTCCAACCCAAGATCGGGTGGCAAATGCCGAAAAACTACTGCACACCGCTGATTACAACGGGTACAAGACATGGATGCCATTGCCAAAACTTTAAATCGGCATTTCTAGCATGACTAAAACACCAACGATACAATCGTCTACGGATGGTTGTGTCACTGGTGTTTTTTTGCTGGCTCGACGCATGCACGTATTGCTGGCTGGAATTAGTACAGTGGCACGCAAAAAAGGCGCCGCAAGCCTAAACCAGCAACGTCTTTCCTTAATCATGCCCTATCCAATGACCGTCAGCCCTTGAACTAGCTGCGAACAGGCCGGCCACTAACTATGAATGCCTAGTTCCATTCGAGCTTCGCGGGACATCATACTTTCGTTCCAAGCAGGTTCCCACACAATCTCAATCTCGATATTGTTAACTTCTGGTAATTTGATCAGTTCATCGTGAATGTCCTTAGCCAACCATTCGGTCAAAGGACAGCCCGCAATGGTCAACGTCATGGTAATTTCAGCGGTCCCCTCCGCCGTCAATTGTGCATCATAGATCAACCCCAAGTTAACTAGATCAATTCCTAATTCAGGGTCAATGACATGACCTAGCGCCTCGAAGGCCCGGTCTTTAAACGTTGTTGTCATCGTATCTCGTCCTTCCATACCAGCTTGAATTCACTGATTAATCACGCCAACGTTTCGCGGTATAAGTGCCACCACACTTGATACACGTCATCGTTATATAAAGCGCTTTCTTGTCTACTTCTATTGTACCGTATGTCAGCCCATATTCAATCAATTATTAGCGCTAATTAGCCGACTTTTCAAACGATCGGTCAATCAGCAAATTATGCGACTATTTCTCGAAAAAATTTACTATAATCCCCGATATAGCAGCGTTTTGAGTCACTATTGATTTTTATTGCGAATTCGCGGTTGTTTTTGTTGTAAGCGTTTGCGGTTTATGCTATTATACTAAGTGAGGAAAGGAATTAATCCTCGATTAGCAAAGCTTCTCAAAAGAGTTTGGCTGTCGCTGTAATGTTAGACAGCTAGTATCACAGTTTGGGTCGTTATCGAAACCGTTTTAAGCGCCGTGAAGCGTTATCGGTCTAGCGAGTGTCGTGAGATTTACGTTGGATGACTGAACGTTGACCCTTAGATAAACGATAACCGCAAAGAATTAATTGGCATTAGAATGACGAACAGATTTTAACTAAGTTTTAGTTGGAAACAGGTGTCTCCGATGACCAGTTGTTAGTTCCACATTACCAGTTCCATTTGTAGACTCAGGTATTACAAAGTTTAAACGGAGGTGCATGTCTGTTACGAAGACATTCCCAAGTTTTAAACGCGAGTTTGACTTTCGTTAAAACCCGTCTAACGAGTCGCAATCAAGTAACAACCTTACTTTAGATCGACTATAGCAGATAGTTACAATAAATACGGGTTAGTCCGTTAGAAGTTGGACACGCGTAAAATTGAATAGCATGAAGGTGTATCATATTAACACTGAACAATTTTTCATTGCTAATCAGGATTATTCCTCATAAGTAGAACTCAAGTAGAGAAGCCTTGGGTTCTATTTTTTTTGCTCTAAAATCAGATTTACCAACAGTCGGCACCAGTCGTAACCGTTTACATCCTCTTACGAAAACCGTATACTGAATTTAAATCAAGTTGCACATTGAGGAGGACTTTAGTTTTGAAAACGATTAATTTAGGTCACAGCAATATTCAAGCTTCCAGCGTGGCGCTTGGCATCATGCGCATGGACGCCTTGGATGTCGCTCAAGCCACCAAGGTTATCGATACCGCTGTTGATTTAGGCATCAATTACGTTGATTCAGCTGATATCTACGGTGGTGGTCAATCATCGACCATCTTCGGTCAAGCACTCAAGCAGGCTCACGTATCGCGTGATCAGCTCTATATTCAGTCAAAAGGCGGCATCGTTCCTGGCAAGCGTTACGACTTTTCCAAACAGCACATACTGGCAGCCGTGGATGGCGAACTTCAACGCTTAGGTGTTGATTATCTCGACACCTTCCTCCTCCATCGACCGGACGCCCTGATGGAACCCGAAAAAGTTGCTGCCGCTTTTGACAAGTTGCAAACTAGCGGCAAGGTGCGCCACTTTGGCGTCTCTAACTTCAATCCCATGCAAGTTGACATGCTTCAAGCGGCACTAAACCAACGGCTCATCATCAACCAACTCCAATTTGGTATCATGCATACCGGTGCGATCGACTTTGGCTTGCACACGAACATGCAGGACGAACGTAGTCTTAACCACGACGGCGAGATGATCGAATACTCGCGGCTCCATAAGATGACGATTCAAGCTTGGTCGCCTTATCAATACGGTAACTTCGCGGGTATCTTCTTAGACAATCCGAAGTTTCCAGAACTTAATAATGCCATGCAAGCACTCGCCGATGAGAAACAGGTCACTAAATCAGCCATTGCGACCGCATGGATTCTCCGGCACCCAGCCCACTTCCAAGTCATCCTTGGTACGATGAATCCGGAACATCTAGCTCAAAATGCTGCTGGAGCAGACGTTACGCTTTCTCGGCAAGAATGGTACGACATTTACTTTGCAGCTGGCAACGATTTACCTTAATCACGATCGACCTAACAGAATTGACGATTAGTTTTTACAATCAAAACGACGACCCCAAATCAGGATTGATTTTCAGGTCGTCGTTTTTTAGACGTTTCACTAACATTTTTGATGTACTCACCACATCTACGCGTATACTTAATCTTATCAAGACTCAGGAGGCGAGCGAATGACATCCACTTGCACGATCTGTGAACGAATCAAACTAATTCAGGCACATCAGAATCCTTATTTCGTTTACGAACTCACAACGGGCTACGTGGTCCTTGCTGATAGCCAGTACTTTGAAGGCTACACGCTCTTTTTAGCCAAACATCACGTTACCGAATTACATCATTTACCGGCACACGAGAAGTTACGATACCTTGAGGAGATGAGTATCGTCCAGGAAGCTTGTGCGCAGGCCTTTCATGCAGACAAAATGAACATTGAACTACTCGGGAATGGTGACGCGCATGTTCATTGGCACTTATTTCCTCGCCATAACGGTGATACGCCCAACCCCGGTCCCGTCTGGTGGACACCGCTGGAAACAATTTATGGTGATGATGTCAGTCTAGACATTCCCCGTTTAAGCCGGTTAAAGCGCACGCTCAGCGTAGCAATTGAGGCCACGCTTAATGCTCGGGAAGCAGAATTGCAGGCTTTAGAGGCACTCACAAGGCCTGCTAGCCACAGAATTGACAGCAATTAGACCAAATCAGGACCCAGATCCGCTTAGATCTTGGTGGCTACACCTCAATTCTTAATCGCAATCCGTCACCGTATTTCAAATTGCCAAAATCCACCTATTTATCCGGCCGACTATCATACGCTCGCTTAGATTTATAGCCAGCTCGAAAAACCGTCTTCATAACTTCAATGTGCCGTTCCTTAGTTGCTTGTGCCTTAGTTCCAAAAATAAAGCGGGCCCATTCGCGCTGATAACCAGGTGTCAAAGCCACAAAGAACGTTTGCAATTCAGCATCAACCGCTAACAATTCGGTTACCGCCGGAATATTTTTTTCAAATGAACTGAGGGGTGCTGTACCCATAATCAAACCTCCGATTAGTTTTACTTAAATTTACTGTAAGAAAGGGAAAATCCCTAATTTTCAGGCTTTTATATTTCGAATTTTCACAAAATTGCGCTATCATTATAGTATAAGTATTATTATTTGACTACTATAATTAACCATACTGCTATTCACCAAGGGGAGCCCTGCTATGCCAAAATTTGATATCACCCTCATCAGTCCCGAACGCGCTAAAGCGATGTTGACTGAATATAAAGAACAACGTAAGAACTCTGTCCCACATCTGGCCCATCCTGGCCGCTATATCTTGCCGGATTACAAATTAACTCGTCGCCGGGCCGCATTCAAAATTGTTAAACATACCTTTTTAACGCCCCACTACAAGTCTTACGTTGCCATGGACTCTGACAACGGCCACACACTCTGGTTTCATAATTTCGGTTCCCTAACCGAAGCTTTATTCTGGTTAGAAACCGGCCTTAAAATCAGCGATACCGACTCCCATTCTAACTACAAGGAATGGATGGCTAAGCACACTATGGAAATCGAAACCTTCAAAGACTTGCTGCGCGAGCAGAAGCATAAACAAGGGCCCAAGACTAAGAAAAAAGCCAAGTAGCCTGTTTTGACACCTAGATTCAGATAAGCAGCAGTACGCCCATTAGCGTGCTGCTGCTTTTATTTACGATCAACTGTGCCATTCATTACTGACTAGGCCAACCTAAAAGTGGCTATCCAAAAACGACTGCAGCTTGCGTGCAATCACGCGATGACCGGCATTGTTCGGATGCAAAGTATCCACCGAATAAATGGCCGCTTGAGCGGGAATCGCAAACGTCATTCCCGCATCACGGTACAAGCTCAAATGTGGGACGCCATAGTCCGCAGTCATCTGGGCAATCGCTGCTTCATAATCTGACTGACGATACCCGAGACCATTAGTCACCGCACTAAAACTGCCGCCAAAATCAGAGCCAATATGAATTGCTGAAATAAATAACTTCGGCACGGTCGGCCAATTCGTCTGTAATCCCGTCAGTAACACCATTAACGCGCCATAAAATGTCGTCATATCGCAATCACCGTATTGCCCTAACGGCTGATTCCGACCATAGTCATTGACGCCCCCAAAGACAGCAATAAAATCAGCATCTTCAGGAATAGCTTGATAGCGCGCCGCCATCGCATCGTAGCGACTCCCAATCGTTGAACCAGAGATTCCCAAATTATCGCTCCGCTCGACATCCCAATCAGCCGCCAAAATATCATGATAATGCACCGTCGCCAACCCATTATTCGCCGTAATCGAATCTCCCAACCACGCCGGCCGCTTAAAACTAACATGCCCATTACTAATCGCCATAGCCAATCCTCCCTTTACTATCATCGCTATCATTCTAATCCATCCCATCTGAATTATGGTAGAAAGATGCCTTTATTTAAAGTCACCACCCACCAGCTTAGGCCCGCTGGAAACAGTTCCGGTTAGCGTAAACCTGCTTAGTTCGTTCGTCCTACGCCGCCCTCCAGGCATTTCTGCCAATTGCTGGAACGCGGTGGACACAGATTTAAGCCGAAGACCACGTCTTAAATACTGGTCTTCCACTAACCAAGCCAAGGACGCTTGCTAAGTGGAATTTCACCGCTGAGCATTGGCCGAAACGCCTTCCAGTCGGGACAGTATTCGAATGGCGGACGAAGATGTACCCAACTTTTGATGAATTTGTCATTGTTCTCCATAAACAGTAATTTTGTTAATCAACTGTTAGGTCGAAAAGATATTGGGATAGCTCGCTATTTCGGAATTACTATAGTAATAATAGAACACCTCAACAAAGTGGTTAGGGTAACCCTAACGTCTCGTTTAAAGTTCCTGTATCAAAATAACCAACGACCAATTGTGCCGAGTTAAGTGGCCGTTCATCAGCCATTCGAGCGGCTTCCTGAAACGTGTTCGGTGCCACTAAAGTCTGTGCTTGCTATGCCAACGGACAAATGCCCAAACCGCATTAATCCGTTGGCTAGACAATGCTCGGCTTCAACCCGTGGCTTGAGACTGGAGGGGCTGGGTGACAATGCTCAGTAGCCAAATTATTCTTAGTCGGAAGTGATTTCCTTCCGGCTTAGAATAAGACTCGTATTTGAGATGACGCGGGTTATGCGTTAGCTCAAATCGATGTCGGCTGCGTTCCAGCAATTGTCACCCAGCCCCGGAAGTCGGAATAGGACGCTCACCGGCTGACGAACAGAAAACCAACCCTAAAAGGCATCTTTCTACCATTATTTCAAACAGGTGGGCCAATCTTAAAAGGCTCGTATTATGGAAATCCATAATACGAGCCTAGTTTAATTGATATATTTAGTTCAACTGAGTAGCGCTAATCGGCTTCCGTTTCACGTTTCCGTGCAGTACGCCGTTCGCGTGCGTAGTCAGTTTTAGTTGTGATTTCAACGTCACGTGCTAGCCGTTTCCGGCGTGCTAATTCAGCTGCTTTGGCATTGGCTTTCGCAGCTTTCTTGACTGGATCAGTCGTTAAGTCGTGATGGATCGAGTACAGTAAGACGAGCGCGACAATCGTTAATGGGAAGCCAGACATCGCACAGATGGACTGAATCGATTCAAAGCCACCGACCGTGACAAGCCCCAATGAGAAGACTAGGAAGATAACGACCCAGCTCATCCGATTGAAACGACTTGGTTGTTCCCCCGCGGCCAACTTTTTACTAGTAAATGACGAGGTAATGAAGGCAAATGAAGATACCGTCGTTGCTAAGAAAATAAAGCAAGATAGGCAGTACAAAGCCAGCATAATCATCTTCAATGGTAAGGTCGACAATACTGCTGCAATCACAGCGGCTTGTCCTTGCGTATTTAAGATATGAACTAAGTTAACGATGCCCATCCGTTGCAAGTATAAGGCATAACCACCCAAGATGGCGTAGAAACTGACACAACCTAATGAGCCCCATAGCAACATACCACCGAGTACCTGACGAATCGTCCGGCCCCGAGAAATCCGGGCAATGAATAAGCCCATGACTGGCATAAAGGATAACCACCAGCCCCAGTAGAAGATCGTCTGCCGTTGCATGGCCGTTGCGTGACCATTTGGTGCAGTATTCGTGCTCAACGTAATAAACTTATTGACAAACAAGCCAATACTATTAGTTTCTGAGTTTAAAATATACAAAGTTGGGCCAACAATTAAAACAACGATTAGGAAGCCAATCGCTAACCAAACATGGGCAGCACTTAGCCGACCGATTCCCTTCTTCAAGCCATTAAAAACAGCCATGGCGAAAATTACGAATAATAAGGCAAATAACCCTAACTTTAAAGTCATCGTATCGGCAATCCCGGTAACGGCACTCAAAACTTTTGAAATGACGGGGATTTCCATCCCGACTGAAGTACCAACACCACCCATAATCCCAATAATAACGAGAAAATCAATCGTGTTCCGGGCAATTTGCTTACCCTTACCAGGACCTTGTAGTACTGAAATTGCGGCACTGAGCCGCTGAACCTTGATGTGTTTAACATACATTGCATAGGCAATTGCAATCGTGGCTGGCGCAAACATCATCCACGCCATTGGTCCCCAATTAAATTGTCCCAGCATGTGCGCATAATTATATGCAGAAGTTGAAAACGGCTTGACGCCGAATGAAGGGCTTTGGAGGTACCGTAACGGGTCAACCATGCTCAACATTAAAATGCTGGCATCGATCCCGGTCGCGTAAACCATACTGCCCCAGTGATACGTTGAAAATTCTGGTTTGTCATCAGGATCACCAAATTTGGTTTTCCCTAACTTACTAAACCCTAAGTAAATGAAAAAGATAAAAGTGATCACATATACCGACATATAAAGCCAGCTCATGTTATTTGTGAGCCAGTTCAAGATGCCACTTAAACTCGTCTCCAGCGAATGGCCCCCCATTAATAAAACAACGGAAGCCGCCGCAAAGAGCCCAATTGTTGGTAAATAGACCCACCAATCAATATTCTTACTTTTTAAAATAATAAACCTGCTACTGAGCATATACTCTCTATATTTAGATCAAATTCGTGGTTCTTCCTACCAGCAATGGTAGTCCCCACGCGTAAATTTCCGACTAGCAATCGGTACACCCCTCCGAGTTAATCCTCGGAGCACTCAGCACCCTGACTGTATCAGGTTTGACCGGCATTGTCATCCGCATTCTGTTTGTGCTAACTCAAAATCAGTAGCAGAATTTCCTTCTTTCCGTTGGTTGAATCCGGACAACGCCATACTGACAAATGATTTTTAATTGCTTAATCGACGTTGGTGTTCATCTTGTTTAGCTAGTGTTTCTATTACCATCGTGCCTTTAGCACACGACCGTCGTCACACCACGTAACGATTAATGGTTACACTGCTCTTGCTAATAGATAACCCCCTTGAATCACCAGATAAGCCCACCGCACAACTGTTAGATTAATTGCTTGGTGCACCAAAAAAGCGCTTAGTACCGGGTAACAAGTTACCACCTGCACAGCGCACGTTGGCTTATACAAATGCTGATTTCAGTATTTTCTGATATCTGATGTTCGTTTATAAGTATACTAGTATTAAATCAGAAGTAAAATCAACCATTTTGAGCCGTCGAGGCCTAACCCGTCAAGGATTAGACGAGTTTTACACCCATATTTTTTCTGAAACTTTTTAAAAGTTTTCGTAATAATTAGTTTTTAGTTTAGAATCATTCTTATCTGTTTCAATTAAACCGATTTCATGTTATTCTTGTAACAAGTAAAAAAACGTTATCATCTAAAAGGAGGGGAACTGCATGCGGCACTACTATAAATTAATTTTAACGGTCAGCGTCGGTATCATTGCGGTTATTTTACAGTTTGGTTTGCACTACCAATTGGCAGCACAAATCATCATTACATTAATGGGGTCACTTATGGCCTTATCAATGTTAGTTGAGATGATCAAAACCTTACGTTCAGGTAAGTACGGGGTTGATTTATTAGCAATTACGGCGATTGTGGCAACACTAGCTGTCGGCGAATATTGGGCTAGCCTTGTCGTTCTAATTATGCTCACTGGGGGTGACTCGTTAGAAGATTATGCGGCCAAACGAGCGAATACCGAATTGAAAGCCTTGCTCGATAATTCACCACGTATTGCCCACCGCTCAGTCGCCGGCCAATTAACAGATATTGCCGTTGAAGATGTCCAAATTGGTGATCAGCTAGTCGTCAAACCTGGTGAGCTAGTTCCAGTAGACGGTCACCTTATTCAAGGAACGGCACTCTTTGATGAATCTTCATTGACGGGTGAATCTAAACCAGTCGACAAGCACGTTGGCGATGACATTATGTCTGGTGCGGTCAACGGCGATAGTGCCGTTACAATGGTTGTTGATAAATTAGCCATTGATAGTCAATACCAACAGTTAGTCAAATTGGTTAAAGAATCCGAATCACGACCAGCCAAATTCGTACGGCTGGCCGATCGCTATGCAGTCCCATTCACCCTGGTAGCATACGTCATTGCCGGAGTAGCTTGGGCATTCAGCGGGGATCCCCACCGATTTGCAGAAGTCCTCGTAGTGGCTTCCCCTTGCCCGCTGATTCTCGCCGCACCCGTTGCACTCGTCTCAGGGATGAGCCGAACTAGTCGGAACGGAATCGTGGTCAAGACTGGGGACATGTTGGAGAAGTTATCTACGGCTAAGTCCGCCGCGTTTGATAAGACGGGGACCATTACCAGTGGTCAATTAACAGTCAACCAAATTGTTCCTCAGTCTGGTTTTACTGCCGAACAAATCTTGCACCTCGCAGCGAGCGCTGAACAAAACTCAAGTCATATCCTGGCCCGCTCACTCGTCAAGTATGCGAGTGCCACTAGCCTCAGCCCGGCAACACAATTAGCAGAAGTAACGGGTAATGGGGTCACGGCAACGATTGAGCAGCAACAGGTCAAAGTGGGCAAACTTAAATTCGTCGCACCGACTACAACCGCCAAGCCACTTGCTACCACTGCTATCTACGTCGGCATTGATGACCAGTACGCGGGTTACATCACGTTTATCGACAATGTCCGCCCCGAAGCAGCCGCCACGCTTCAAGCACTCCACGCTGAGGGCGTTCAAAACGTCATGATGCTTACTGGTGACCAACAGGCAATTGCTGATCATATTGCCGCCGATGTCGGTATCGATACCGTTGCTGCCGACCTCCTACCCGCAGATAAGATTGCCCACTTAAAGGCTGTACCAGCGGCCGAACGCCCCGTTATCATGGTTGGTG
This sequence comes from Lactiplantibacillus sp. ME-2, assembly GCF_022549155.1. Taxonomy (NCBI): domain Bacteria; kingdom Bacillati; phylum Bacillota; class Bacilli; order Lactobacillales; family Lactobacillaceae; genus Lactiplantibacillus; species Lactiplantibacillus sp. ME-2. The sequence goes on along the minus strand of NZ_JAKZEQ010000034.1, from coordinate 19,449 downwards.
ATGGTGTTAATGACGCGCCTTCCTTGGCTGTTGCTGACGTCGGCATTGCCATGGGCGCCCATGGCTCAACTGCTGCTAGTGAATCGGCCGACGTCGTCATCTTAAAAGACGATCTCAGTCGCGTGGTCACGGCGGTGCGCATTGCTAAAGATACCATGCAAGTGGCTAAACAAGCCGTTTGGATTGGGATTGCTATCTGTACGATCTTGATGTTGATTGCCAGCACTGGTATCATTCCGGCACTCTTTGGCGCTATGCTTCAAGAAGTTGTTGATACGGTCTCAATTCTTTGGGCGCTACGTGCATTACGGGATCGGCCACAATCATCAGTCTCATCAACAACCACAACTCCCATAACAAAGGATGTGAGCTAACCATGCCAGAATGGCTCTTACGATGGGCACAATCGGCACTGACTTTTGTCGTTGTTTTAACGTTCGTTTCAGTCGTTTTACTCAACGTACCACTAAAAGAAGCAATTCTCGTTGATTTTGCTTACATGCTATTAACGCTCGCCTTCGATTGGTACCGCAGTCGGCACCATGTCTCGCGCTAATTATTCAATCTAATAGTCACTAACGATGGTTTTACCAATCATTAATCAAAAAAATCGTTCCAGATGTCTTCTTGGGAACGATTTTTTTAGTTAATGCTCAATGCTTCGGTTTAGGGTGAGACCGTCCACTTACATTCAAGCCTTACTTGGCCAACATATAACTAACTTTTACGTCGTCCATAATCGTGGCAAGTGGTACCACATCATCAAGCAAAATTGAATACCAATGTTTCTTATTCATATGATAGCCCGGTAAATAATGTTGTCCATCAATCAGCATAGATAAGTCTTCTGGGCGCGCTCGCAAATCTAATACCGTCACAACATGTGTTGCGCCCGGCAACGCCAGTTTATCGGAAGTTACCGTCAATAATGCGCCATACCATTTGTGCGTGTCTGAGCGTCGCCAAACCGCGTTTTGTGGAAATTTAGGCCACAAGAACTCAAGATCGTCACCATAAACAGCTTTGACTTGCGCAATCAGCTTACGCTCCGGGGTCGATTGGAAGACGTCATTATCGTAACAATGCTGTTCGATGTTGTATAAAACATCTTGATAGGCCTGCGCTACTTGACCTACAAACTGACCATGGGCTTGGGATGTCAGGTGTAAAACATATACTTCACTAGTCGTCGTATCCGTTAATGTTGTGTTCAGACTGCCATCAGTGTTCAACTCGATTATCATTTCAAATTGGCCTTGCATAATTAAAGTTCGGAACTGATACTGACCATTCTGATTGGGTTCAAATCCAAACTGACTGAGTTTGCTCATATTGACCCGTTTATTCTCAAATCTAACTCTTGCCATCTGCTGCGCCTCCAACTTCATTCCCACTTATCCTGAATGTGATGCTCGACTATTGCAATCCACAAACAAGTCAACGCACTCGTTGTCGTCTGATAGCCGCTATATCATTTTATAAGTAATCACCCGTAAGGCCAATTCAATTGACCATTGCTGTGTTAGTAAGCCGACCTTTCACAACAATTGCCATTGTTCCAATCAGCCAATACTTGCGCTAAAGCTCAGCTAATCTTGAAAAGACTTCACTAACTCGTTTTTATTGTTTTTTTATACCCGTCCAGCCACAATCTATGGCACAATAGTTGATAAGTACTGGCAATTGATGACCTACTTGGTTCTTTAAACCAGCATAACACAATCATTTTGGCTCGTGGTATTAACACATACATATCGTTGGTTATGACCTGACCCTGTACCAAATATCTTTTTGGTCAGCACAGAACCATGTCTGCGCTGACCAATTTACTAAATAATAACGGAGGTCCTAATTTGAAAAAATATCGCGATTATCGTACCGCCATTGCCCGAACATTGACCATGATTCAACCTACCGATGAAGGCCTCGCCAAGGGTGCCAAAGCGATTCAGGAAATCTTAAACCTGGCGCTTGATCCTGATACCATCGTAGATTCGGATAATGCACGCATAGCTAGACTAGCCACTAGTAACGCACACAATGAGACCAGCGGCCACGCTACGCAAGCAAACGCGGAAGATTCATCATCATCCGTCAAAACAACTTTTGCACAATCCAATGGGCAAACAATCATGCAAGTAAAGCGCGGTTTAAAGGGGTTTGATTTAGTCGACCCCAATGATCCGACCGGCACACCACGCTACCACTACGATGAAATTTTGGCCCGACAACTGGTGATTCACCACGATGATCAGGTCCTGTTAGAACAAAATTTACGGCAACATCGACAACCTTATATTGATAAAATCGTTAGTCACGCTACTACAGCGGATCCGATTACTGTCGCAGCATTTTTCGTTGTTCATTATCAAGACACCGATGATACTTATCACATCGAACAAGATTATAACGGCACAACCTTATCGTCGCTCAATCCGGCAATGAACGATGTTACGTTCACTAGTCAAGAAGCGCAGTATCAGCGCATCAGTAATGGTCAATTAGTCGACCTAGCTTGGTATAAGGAGCGGCCTGAGAAGGTGGTTATTCGTTACGTTCATCATAGTTCGAGTCAACCGACCTCGAATAAAGCAGCCAAACCAGCTAAAAAGGCCACTGTCCACACAACCACCGTACCAGTGACGCTACGCACCTTAGACTTTGATCTGCACGAAAAAACAGTTGCCATCGTCATGGGCGACGTTGGTACGCGCCGAACACAGATCACGCAACTCATTGATGAGCACAACGGGCACACCTTATTGATTGATGCTTTTAAACACAGTAATAGCACCAACTTCTATTACCGGCAAATCGGTCAAGCAGACCTCGTGGTCATGATTCAGAATCAGAATAAACACGCCACCTCCAAAACACTGAATAAAGCTGTCAAGCATTACGGTATTAAAATGACGATTGCTGATGGCGGCGGGCTGCAGCAGATTGAACGAGCCGTTTACCGCGGAATTGCTGATCTTCCCGCTTATGAGAGTGGCAACCCCATTAGCTACCCCCGCATTAATGACGCTTCACAGTAGCGGCCATTTAGCCCATTAAAACCACAGTAAAAGCCCCGCAGCAGCTAACTAAAACGTTTAGCTATTGCGGGGCTTTAAACATATTTCGGCACAAGCCTTAAACTACATCGTTGTTCAGTAGCAGACACATCATAGCCTAATTTCAGTCACCGAACGATTGTACTTAAACTGTTTGGCGCTGGTTATCCTGAATCGCAACTGGAATAAAGTCAAAGGTCGCGTAATCGAATAACCCCCGTGCCGTTAACTTCAACGTTGGAATCACGGGTAATGTCAAAAACGATAGCGTAATGAACGGATCAAAGCTAAGTGGCCGCTCGCTAATGACCTCATACGCTCGTTTAAGTTCGGCCAACTGTTCAGCAACTTTTTGATAGCTCGCTGCAGACAGCAAGCCCCCAATGGCAAGCGGCATGGTCGCTAGCACTTGTTCATTGTCAACGACCGCAATTCCCCCGTTATCTTGAGTAATCTGGGCTACCGCCCGTAAGATTGCGGCATCCGACGTTCCGACCGCAACAATATTATGAGCATCATGTGCCACCGTACCAGCGATAGCTCCCTGTTTAAGTGCGAAGCCATGAACTAAGCCGACGCCCACCTTGCCCGTGTTATGATGGCGCTCGATGACAACCATTTTGAGAATATCACGTTGGCAATCCGCTTCAAAATTCTGCGTTGCATCAATCGGGAGTGTTAAGTGATCCGTCTCGATATGGTTCGGCTGCACACCAATTACATTTGCCAACCCGGTCGCTAGTGGTAATTGGAAGTCGGCTAGTTGTGCATGGTGCTGAACACGCGTTGCAGTAAACGGCAATGGTTTTGTCGTGCTTGGTAATATCCACTGTCCCCGCTTCATCGTCCGCGCAATCCTAACGTGTTCGAGATCATCTAAGACCACTAAATCTGCCAACTGCCCGGCTGACAGACTACCCCGATCACTTAAACGATGCGCCATCGCGCCGTTGAGACTAGCCAATGTGTAGGCTAGTTCAGGACGCATCCCGCTCTGCATAGCTAGGCGCACGTTATAATCGATCGACCCTTCTGTGAGCAAGTCACTAATCGTCTTATCATCCGTACAAAAAGCAAACCGGCTAGCATTAGCTTCGGTCACTGCACCAATCGTCGGCAAAACATCGCGTTCAACCGTCCCTTCACGCAAGAAAACAGCCATACCAGCCCGCACACGATTCTGTGCTTCTGCCACTGTCATACATTCATGATCAGTGTCTAGTCCCGCATTGCGCATCACATTGAGCTGATGCGCATTCAAACCGGCAGCGTGACCATCCGCATGATAGCCATACGCATAGGCATCACTAATTTTAGCCAGGGTGTCAGTATCACCACGCGCAACGGCCCCATAGTCCATTACTTCCGCCAGTCCCCGAACCTCCGACTGTTGGTAAAGTGGGCGCAAGTCAGCAGCATGTAGCGTTGCCCCGTTATCATCAAAGGGAACACACGGTACCGATGACGGTAGCATAAAACAGACATCTAGTGGTGTTTGGCGCGCATCATCAATTAGGTACTGAATGCCAGCAATACCCGCAACATTGGCAAGTTCATGTGGATCAGTCGCAATTGTCGTGACGCCGTGCTGTAGTAAGACTTTTCCCAACTCGCTAGGTGCCACCATCGAACTCTCCATATGCACATGTGCATCGATCATGCCGGGAACGATCCACTGACCGGTCGCATCGACATGCTGGGCCGCTATGTACGGCTCGTCACGCAAGTTACTAATAATCCGGCCGTGATCGATCCACAAACTGGTGGCTTCAAATTCACGGGTATAAACGTTTAACACTTGTGCACCAGTAATCACCATTTCAACTGTCTTCGTCATCGTTATTTTCTCCTCACTAGTCAGTCTGCCTACGGAGAAAGCAAACGGGTCCACACGGCAAATTAAGCAGTGTAGACCCGTCGACTCAATTCGCTTATAGTCCAGTGTTTACGGCACTGGGTAGAAACTCGCCATCCATATCATGGCATTATATAGGCAATTAGTTGTATTGATAAATTGTTCCTTACTTTACCAGCCTTTTCAGTTACATGCAAGCCCTAATTATCATAAATGATTGGTACAATGAACTTAGAACTAGACATGAATATTCACCTAAATCAATGTCGGGTCTGCCACAAACAGCGCTGGCATTTTAAATGAACGGCATACGATTTGCGACAAGGTCCCTTACTGGTGACGCCATCTAACCAGAATGCTGATTAGGATGTTGTTCTGCGTACATTGAAACGCAACATGTTCCGATAATGGCAAGCCCGTGAATAAAACCGTTGGCCGTTAAGTCGTCTTTTATAATGATTTGCGAGCAGTCGCCTTTGATTTAAAGCGGACCCGCTACGATTAATCAACAGTCATATTTTTAAACATTCTTTTGCTGACTATAAGTTCATTTACGTTTACAATAAAGCTAAATTAATATTAATATACATAACTATTTTTTAGGAGCTGATGATTTTGATGATGATGAATAATCCGACCATGCTCTCATACATTCGTCGGGAACAGCCAGTACTAGAGCGGTTGTTAACCAATTATCCCAAACAGATTACGGCGGCCTTGACTGCCACCCCTGATCATCCACAACACTGGTTGATCCTCGCAACTGGTTCAAGACTCAACGCCGCCAACACCGCCCGCTTATACATGCAAAAGACGGCCGCCCTCCAAGTGACCATTGCTGCGGCCGACCTCTACGTCACTTATGAGGAAGCTGATCCCAGTGTCGATGTTGTTATCGGGATTTCTCTAAAAGATGATGATCCAACCATGCAAGCGGCAATCGAAAAAGCCCACACGGCCAGTCAAGCTCATGTCATTATCGTGACTAATCAAAAATCGACTACTCTGACCGCAATGGCCGATGCAACTTGTGACTTACTAACTGGCAAAGAATCAGTGCCCTATATTACACTAAGCTTTCAAGCCATCGTGCTCACTTTAATGTTGCTTGCCGTCCGCAGTGCTGCCCTTCAAGCACGGTTAACCGAATTAGCAGTCAATCAAGAATTAGACGAGTTCAGTTTTCTGATTGAAAGCATGAATCCAACTGTTCAACGGGCGAACGACTTCTACCGTAAGTTCACTATTGATTTCACTAACGCCCCTCAATTTACAGCTATCGGTGCTAACGTCCTAGCTGGAACACTAACTGAAATGCAAGCCAAATTCACCGAAATCCTCCGGGTACCAACGCATGGTTACTCATTAGCCTCATTTACCCACGGTGGCTTTATGGGGACGCATGAAGATCACTGTCAGTTCTATCTTGAAATCAATACAGACCCGGCTGTCATGACCCAATTACAGGCCGTCAAGACGTACGAATCGCGATTAACGCCCCACATTTATACCATCAGTCTCACTGGTGACCAACCGACCGTCAATGATGATCAAACCCTCCAGCTCGAAGCCGTTGCTGATCCGTATAAAGCCCCACTACTTGCGATTATCCCGTTCCAAGTCTTAGCTTGGTTCATTGCCAAATCACGCGGGATCAATTTGAACCATCCCATGTACGCAGATTTTCAAGCGGCTACTAAACTCAAGTAAAGATTACTAAATCAACGCAAAATGACCAGTATCGATATTCTTCGATACTGGTCATTTTAATTAATGCTCGTTTTCCGTAACTGCGTAATACCGAATTCTCTTATGTTGACGCTGCGCATAGCCAATTTCTTGCCTAGTCCGCTCACCAATGTAGCCAGCAACATTAATGACCACTACTTCATCTGCCAAGTCGATTTTTTTCAAATGTGTCTGGCGTAAATTCTGAAGTTCAATTGGTGTTAATACTTCATCACTGAAAACTGGCTTTAAAACAATAACACCTTGTTTACTCAGAGCCAGTTCAACCGTTTCAAATACTGCCGCATATTTTCTAGACCCACATAAAGTAACTATTTTAACAGTCATTCGTCAACCTTCCCTAAAGTGAACTGATCGACCAACGATTAAACCTCCGTTGCAGTCACATGCTTAGTTTTCACTGCAGTTCGCTGATTCAAGTGCGCCATACCAACACCAGTGAAACCGCTGATTACCGAGATAACTGGACAAAGTAAACTGAAGAAAACAAATGGTAAGTATTGGACGGTTGGTACTCCCAGCGTCGTCGTCAGGAAGACGCCGCCAACGCCCCACGGGACTAGGTAATTGATCACCGTACCGCCATCTTCAAGGACCCGCCCCAGTGCATTTCCGGATAAGCCACCATCATTGAATGCCTGGCGAAAAGCGCGCCCTGGTAAGATAATCGAAAGAAATTGTTCACCAACAAACACGTTGACACCAATACAAGTTAATACACCCGCCAATACTAACTTGCCATCGCTATTCAAGTGCTTAGCAACCGGGGTCATAATTTGATTGATCAGTCCAAAATTGACCAATAATCCTCCTAAGGATAGCGTAACCACAATTAACGCGACCATACTCATCATGCTGACGATTCCGCCCCGTGAAAGCAACGTATCAACACTCGTATTCCCCGTCTTCGAAACAAATCCCGTGTTAATAATGGCGGTTAACTTCGCCAGTGATAACTCAGGCTGTTCAAATAGAATCAAGCCCGCCGAAATAAAAATATTTAAAAGCATCGTTGGAATGGCTGGCATTTTAAACCCGGCACAAATGAAGACTAAGACGATTGGTAATAATGCCAAGGCTGAGATACTGAAATGACCATTTAAAACCGCAACTGTTTGATTGATCTTGGCTAAGCTTGTCTCCGTATTACTGTGCCCCAGCATAGCAAACAAGCCTAATGAAATGAGCCCGGCCGGTAGCGTGCTCCATAAGATATGCTTAATGTGCGTAAAAAGATCAGTATCCACTACGGCTGAAGCTAAATTATTGGTTTCTGATAATGGTGATAATTTATCGCCGAAGATTCCACCACTGATAATTGCACCGGCAACTAAGGCTGGATTCAGATTCATGGTCACGCCCATGCCGAAAAAGGCAATTCCGACCGTCGATGTTACCGTAAAGGCACTGCCGACCGCCGCACCGACTAGGGTACAAACAATAAAGACTGATGGCAAAAACCACTGAATATTAATGATTTTGAATCCAATCACCATGAGTGTGGGAATCGTTCCCGCCGCAATCCAAGTTGAAATCATCGCACCAATGAGAATAAAGATGAAGATTGGCACGATTCCTTTATCAATGCCCTCTTTAATCCCGGCATTAACTGCTGACCATGGAAAACCGCGCAACATCGCCCAAGCAGTGACAACGCCCATTGCGAGTAATACGGGAACTTGGGGCGATAATCCCCAACCAATCACACCCGCACTCATAATTCCGAGGACGACCAGTAAGACAATGACTGCTTCTAAGGTACTAATTTGTGGTGCTTTTGTTTTGTTCATAATTTATTACCCCTTCGATTGATAAAATTCCAGTGACGCATATTCATCATCAAAATTTTAATATCGTGCAATCCCACCACAGCGTTGATTTGTCATTATTCTCATCCTCTTCATCAAAAAAATCGTCCCCATTGTTCATATAAACAACAGGGACGATTAGACTAGTCGCGGTACCACCCAGGTTGCGGATTATTGACACTTAATCCACCACTCACTAGAAGATAACGGTTCTAGTTATTATCCGTTCAGTCGAAACTCGGTTACCGTATTTCAATCATAGTAGCTGACCGGTTCGCAGCAACCACCGGCTTCCTGACACCTACCACTATGTCTACTTGATGTAACGTTATCGTACAGTTATTAACTTGTGATTAACAATACCACCATCCTTTATCATCGTCAAGCCATTTTATAATATGATTCTCATTTTAAGGCTACGACCGCGTTGCAGCTCGCAAGCGCGCTTGGTGGGCAAAAGTGATGCCACCAAATAGTAACGTCCAAATAATCGCACCGATTGCACCGACAATATCAGCTTGAATGAAGAATAGACTGGCAAAAATGAGAACAAAAAAGGCAATCGTCAGTGGGCTCGTGATTCGGTACGCCGGCATCTTAAACCCATCCGCCAGATAGTCATTAGATAGCCGGTACTTCCGGTGGGCCAGCATCGCCAGCGTGTAAACAATCAGGTACATATCACTAGAGATCCCGGTCACGACGGTAAAAACTGCCGTCGTTGCAGCACTTAAACTCATGATGGGGGTCACTAGCACTAGTACCGCGGACAACACGATTGCTGCTGCCGGCACACCACTTTTCGAAATCTGACCAAAGATTTGGTGCATGCGACTCGTAACTGGCATTTCAGTAGCTAGCTGATAGAAGTGACGTCCAGCTGAGAACAAACAACTATTTAGCGATGAGGCTGCCGACGTTAAGACGACAAAGTTAATGATGGCGGCCGCTGCTGGGTACCCTGCCAACTTGAAGACTTGCACAAACGGACTGCTATCGGGTGACAGTGACGTCCACGGAATAATGCCCATAATGACAATTAACGCACCAATATAAAACAACAAAATCCGCAACAAAGTTTCATTGACCGCCTTTTTGATAACGCGGTGAGGGTTCTTGGCCTCACCAATCGTTATACTGACAAATTCAATGCCCTGAAAAGCAAAGAAGACCATTGGAAATGCCGAGATAAAGTTAGCTATCCCATTGGGAAAGACCTGATAATTATGGAACAAATTGCCGATTGAAGCCTGGCCTAATGGGGTTGGGTGATGTCCCACCATCATGAAAATACCAGTGACAATCAGTGCAATGATTGCGACGATCTTAATCATCGCAAACCAGAACTCTGCTTCGCCAAATAACCGTGCAGCCGTTAAATTAACGCCCGCCAAAATTAACAGGAAGCTAATCTCAATTAGCCAGGCGGGGACATTTGGTAACCAAAATTTGACATACGTTGCCGTAGCCGTCAGCTCAGCCATACAGACAAAAATCAAACCGATCCAATAGGTCCACCCTGTAAAATGACCAACACTCGGTCCCAAATAGCGGGAAATAAACGCCACGAATGTGTGTTGGGTAGGATCAGAATAGAACATCTCACCAATTGCCCGCATCATTAAAAAGAAGAAGAAGCCCAACACCAAGTACACCCACATGACTGACGGTCCCGTCTTTGAAATCGTACTCCCTGAACCAAGAAATAATCCTGTCCCAATCGTGCCACCAATTGCAATCATTTGGACATGCCGGTTACTAAGCGCCCGGATTGTGCCATCAGCATTAGTTATTTTCATAAAACCCCTCCACAAATTTTAATGACTTTGTTGCTAAAATTTAATGTTGTGTCATTATAGCACGCTCTAGCTTTCACTTAATTGCGATTTTTAACTGTTAACCCCTGTTTTTAACGACGAATAGGTCGCAATACTTTGTTTTCTAAAGCTGTCTTCCTTATTGAAAACGTCACCAAAACTGTAGTTGCTGCGTTTGACCGCCTAATTTGGCGCTACGAAAAAAGCCGCCCAAGTATTTACCCGAACGACCTCATTTATTTAATGCACCCATCCTGACACAATAACACTTACCACAAAAAGGCAATCATCTTGTGAGCGACACTTGGATTCTGATTCAACGCGCAATGCGCCGCCTGTTCCCCACTATAGAAAGCTTCTTGATACTGTGCTAATTTTCCGCGCAACAAGTACCGAATTGAGCGCGCTGAAGCGACACCCACAAAACCATCATTGTTATACCCCGTGTTTGTATCTCCATAGACATTGAGTAGTTTCACGTTGTCTGGAAAATTGTGGCGATACTTGAGCATTTCTGAAAAATGCTTCGTGAAACGACTTGGTTTAACATCCAAGCGCCGGACCGTTGCTTCCGTCTGCGTGCTCAGAAACCCGGTCAGGCCATCGAACGGTCCGCCAATCGTCACGATTTTATTCAACGTTGGTAAGCGTTTGTCATGCCCATACTTCAATGCCTGATTGACAATATCATTGGCCCCGAGGGAATGACCAACCGCATTATAAGCTTTGACGCCATACTTCGCTTTTAGTTGGACTAAGACTTGGTGTAACCAATAAATCTGGGCTTTTTGTGAGGCGTGATTATCTTGAAAAACAACTTGAACCATCGGATTCTTGATTGACTTTTGCCAATAACCCTTAAAGGCCATCACACCATTCTTGTACACGTGCACCACTAACGCTTTTTGGGCAGCCCCCGCTTTTTCGGCTTTACGAATCAGATAGTTCGTCGAATACGCCCCACCATTGTAGCCATGTAAAAAGACCGTCGCTGTCTTTGACTGGTCATATTGATTCTTTAATATTCGTGCAGAACGCGGTGTCAATTGACTCGTTACTTTCGTAATCTTGGTATCATGATTCCGGGCCCCAACTAAAATCACAGCCGCACCGATAACAAAAACAATCAATAACAATTGAATCACCGTTCGCCAACGTTTCATCAAAATTATCTTACCCTTCATTATGTTTAACAGTCTTATTTTACGCGTTTCAATTAAAATAACCAGTCATCGTTTTCAACAATCGCCTTTTTAACCCGCACCAACGAATATTGAACCCAAATCATATTCTTTAGCCACTCATCTCGTTATAATGGACTTACTAGGTTAAATAACTAACCTACTCAAATTGTTTATTTCTGGAGGGTAACTATGGAAAAACCAACGTTTAAATATCCTGATAAGGCTGCGTATGAGTTCGTCATTCAAGCCTTAGCCGCAAAAGGGATTACTTATCATGAAATTGCGCATATCACTTATAACTTACAAACAAAATACGTCCCTAACTTAACGATCGAAGAGTGCGAAATGGAGACGCAAGAAGTACTGCACAAGCGCGAACTATTGAACAATGCGATGGTTGCGTTAGAACTCGACCGCCTTGCCACAGAAGGCCAGCTAAACGAGCCGCTCCAATCTATCATTGCCAGTGACGCCGGCGTCTTCGGTGTTGATGAAGGCTTAGCACTTAATATGGCGAATATTTACGGCACCATCGGCGTCACTAATTATGGTTACGTGGATAAAGTTAAAGAAGGCGTCATTAAGAAGTTAGATACTGATAAGTCAGGCGTTGTTAACACGTTTATTGATGACCTAGTTGGTGCGATCGCGGCGGCCGTTGCGGCTAAAATTGCACATAAGTATGCCTAAGCATTGTATTTGCTAGTCGTTATCGCTTATAAAAATCAGCAGGCATCCTACTTCAATGCCTGTTTGCTTGAATTAGCTAGTCTGTACTGGATATGTCCGCTAAAAAACAGTTACCTCAAAATGAGGTAACTGTTTTTTTGTTGACCATGCTCACCACTGAATTAACCCACAACTGTCAAATGACATGTCTACTCCTCGACCTAACTACTGTAACTGATCCGCATAATCTCGTAAGTAAGTTGTCATCGTATGCGGAGCGTGACCCAGCACTTTTTCAGCCGTATCGGTCACGCGTTTAGCGTTGCCCAACTGGGTAATCAAATACAGCATTACCATAACATTAACATAGTCCTTCTTGATTCCCCGCTTCAACATCACGCGGCGAAACCGCCATAAGCTCGGTCGATGATACGTTACCGGGTGACCAAAGGATTCAGTCATTAGCGCCGCAATTTGCTGATAAGTCAACGCTTCTGGACCAGTCACAGTCAATTTCTGTTGTAAATATTGTGTATCTAGTAACGCCACGCCCGCAATCTCACCAATATCACGTGTATCAATAAAACTCGTCTTCGACCGCCCGGCTGGGATAAACAAATCGTGATTTTGCTGAATGTCGACGCGATGCGTGGTATTCAAATTTTGCATAAAGAAGCTCGGTCGAATGAATGTGTACGGTAACTGTAACTGTTCGATCATCTGCTCGATTTGATGATGTGGCGTCATTGGATTATGCTCAACACCCATCAACGAAACAAATACGACCTGCTCAATGTGGTGTGCTTGTAAGCATTTTAGGAAGGGCCACATATCTTGCTTGGGTTTAGCAAGTTGTGGTGGCCGCACGAAAAAAACCTTTTGGATTCCCCGTAACGCCGCATCAAAGGTCGTCTCGTCTAAAAAATCAAAACGTCGAATTTCGACGTTCGGATACGCAGCCAATAGTTGCTCGTCTTTATGTAAGTTGTGGGCACCAGCAACAACTTGCACCCCCACCTGTTGATCTAGATATTGAATTAACGGTAAGCCAATATTTCCCGTCCCACCTATCACCAGTATTTTCATTTTATTAATTGCTCCCTAGTTTTTTTAACAGTTGTCTTAAAGACTGTTTTTCAGCAGCCGTCAATTTCTGAAGCCCCGTCGCAACGACCTGATCGCTAATACGCTGGCCGGCCTGCAATTCTTGTATGCCAACTTGGGTCAAGCGTAGTAGCTTTGCTCGCTGGTCCGCTGGATTAACTTCCTGTTCAACCAATTGCTTGGCAGCTAAGCGTCGAAGAATTCCTGACATCGTCGGCCGGTCCATATCGAGAACGTGGCACAGCTGGTTGGCAGTCGGCTGTTGCGCCGTTCTTTCGACCCAAAGACTGATTTGTTGCATCACAGCCCATTGTTGAATCGTCAATCCGTTAGCAATTAGCCGTTGATTTAGCTGATAACGTAACTGTTTGGAAAACTGCATTAGTAAATAACCAATATTATCCATTTTACCCTCCACTATTTAGTTAGTATACTAACTAAATGGCTGTAATTTGTCAATTTACACACAAAACAGCACCGCTTAACTGTGCCAATCAGTTTATACTGGCAAGTAAGTAGTACTGTTTTATAATGTTTCGCCCCAAAAACACGGCATCAACTCATAAGCCGATCATTTTAAGCCATCTGATGTTCTGACATTGCTTGCATCTTGAGTACGCGCTGTTCACGTGGAATAAACATCCGAATCTCATCTTGGTTAAAGCCGCACAGAAGTCGGTGATCGTCAAAAATAATTGGCCGCCGCAATAATTGCGGTGTTTGGCTTAATACCCGAACAGCTTCGCTTAATGGCATATCTTCAATCGGTGTCGTCTTACTCAGTTGGTGATAAGCATTGGACTTAGTACTGATCAAATCATCAATGCCATTGTACGTGTACTGTAGCAGGTGCTTGATTTCAGTCTCCGTTAACGGCTGTGCATTCATATTACGTTCATGAAACGGGATCCGGTGTTCGAGTAACCACCGGTGGGCCTTGCGACAACTTGCGGTACTTGGTAACACACATAAGTTTATCATAAAATTATCCCCAATCTTGCTTGCCTAACAATGCAGCCCCCATTATTGTGCACTGTAATAGTTGACGTCATTAATTAACAACATAATCATAGCAAAATTCGCAGCTAATTGCTAGCGTTTTCAAAAAATAATTAAAATAATTTGATAGGCGCAGTTTATTGCAGGCCTAATCCCAATTTCATCTATACCAATATTACGCAATTTATATTAAGCGGTTGGTAATTGACCACTATCCTTCAGGTAATCACGCAGTACCACTGCCTGATTATGTTGTTCGTCCTTGGCACCGAACAATAAGATCACATTCGTCTTCGTCAGTTGTTCAGCAACTTGACTAATAAAGCTGGCCGTCAGGGGATTCTCATCCAATTCAGCCCGGTAACGATCGACAAATTCGGGATATTTCGCCGGTTCATGATTGAACCACTTACGTAACGTGGTCGACGGGCCAATTTCCTTTACCCAATTGTCCAACTGAGCGTTAACCTTCGAAATACCCCGGGGCCACAAGCGATCTACCAACACCCGATAACCATCCGTATCAACTGGTTTCGTGTAAATCCGTTCTAATTTTAATTGCATAATGAACACTCCTCCTATCGTACGATGCGGTAAACAATCTATGACCATTTACAATAACCTATCACATTTCATGACCATAAGTTGACTCCATTATAACGCAGGTGCCGGTATCGTTAAATCGAACCAACACTTTCCCGCAACCACATATTGATCAGTCCTCGTGACAGCCACTATCATCAATTCAGCACAAAAAAATCAGGTTCCACGAATGGCCCTGATTTTCATCACAATGAGTTGACTAACATCTTATCATGATTATGACAATCACGTTAGCCTTCACCGATCACAACTTCAACTTGGCCCCTTTTCGGCACAAAATTAATGTTATAAATCGGTTCCCGCAATACCTTTTCATATTCTTCTAAGACATCTTGTGGCAATGGCGTATGGGCGGCCAATGCGCGCATTAAGTCATCGACCGAATAAACATCTTCCATGTTAATAAAGATCCGCATATTTCCCACAACATCATTCAATAATTCTGTCAAAATCGCATTGGGCTTACCGTTACCATCTGTAACAACCACTTGATTACTGTCGACTTCTTTATGGTCTATCTTTGTTAACTTAACGATATCAAATACATTTAACATGCGCGACCCTCCGTCACAATATTGATTTGCTATATTCTACCACAACCATAGCACATCTGAAGGGTGAAAAGTATTTAATGTTGACTGAATTAATCAATTGAATAGCGTGCAAAAATTTTTTCTTGAACCTTAGGCATTGGAAGTTTCTGCCGCTCAATCAACGTAAAGGTCTGACCAGCAAAGTAGGCTAAGTCACTTAACCCAACTTGACCACTCAAACCTTGAATGGTCCACTTCTGATGCGTAAACGTATGGGTCACAGGCCGCCCGGTCAGATAATGGGCCGTTAGCTGGAGCTGATATTCACGTTTAAAATAATTTTCTACCGCCGTAACTAGTTCTTCAGGTTGGTAATCATCATCTAAGTCTAAATCTGCAATCGGAATCAGGGGAACCGTCCATAAATTAGCCAACATCCCGTTACTCGGTCGCTTCGTCATCAACCACTGATCCTGCATCTTAGCTAATACCGCCACGTAAGCAACCGGCTTGGGCCGCGGTTTCTTCGTCTTGACCGGATAGGCTAACTCATCCCCATCCAAATAAGCTTGATTAAAGCGTTTGACCGGCGAATGAGCCGTATCTGGTTGCCGCGCTGTCATGTAGCTTGAACCGAGGTCCATAATCGCCTGGTTAAAATCTCCAGGTCGCTCTTGTGAAATAATCTGACTGATTACCCGTTCAAAAACAGCGCGGGTCTGGGGCTTCGCAATATCCGCATCAATCTTGAGCAACCGGCTAAAGACGCGATAGGCATTACCATCCACAGCTGGAACTGGTTCATTGAACGCAATGCTGGCAATCGCTCCTGCAGTGTACGGGCCAATCCCAATCAACTCCGTCAGCTCAGCGGCAGTTTGAGGCCACTGTCCATCGTAATCGGTTAACAATTGTTTGGCACACCGTTGCATATTGCGGACACGTGAATAATAACCCAGGCCCTCCCACGCCTTTAACAACTGTGACTCAGGTGCGGCAGCTAGGTCCGCTACCGTTGGAAAAAGTGCCATAAAGCGCTGATAATAAGGAATCACAGTTTGAACCTGCGTCTGCTGTAACATAATTTCAGAGACCCAGACGTGGTAAGGCTCATGGTCATGTCGCCATGGTAAATCGCGGCCTTCGTGATCAAACCAATCTAATAGCGTCGTCTGAAAATCTTTAATTGTTGCCGCATCCCATTCAATCATTACTAACCCTCCAAAAAAGGCCACGAGGCTTCGTCTATCCGAAGTTCGTGACCATCTTATTTACAAATTAATCCAAAGTGTTAGCCAAATCTACGAGTGTTTTTTCGTAGTGATCCGTCACACTTTCATCCTGGAAATCGGCATTGAAAACGGCCAATGTCAAATACTCGGGGTATTTTAAGATGACCGCTGCCAGCCGCTTATTAATATCTGGATATTTTTGATCTTCATTATTCAAAATATCCAGACTCGCTTGGTAACAAACATTGGCTAAAAACAAATAATCCACAAAATAATTAAATCCTGGTTCGTTTTTTAATTCAAAATGCGCCTTCACGTCCACTGTTTCCGAAATATTCGTTAAATACTTCGTTACAATTTCTTGATACTGACGTAACAACTCCGCCTTTGCTTCTGCATGTACCGTTGCCATAAAATATCCCCACCTAATTTAATCTCTGTGAAGATTATAGCATACGGCGTAACCCCTGCTGAATGTTAGCTGCTAATCCAGCTAACTGATCGTACTGCCACTGACGCTCGGCAGTGACCGCAACCATGTCATTTGGTTGCGTTAAATTAACCAATTTAATTGCTTGGTCCGAGGCCCGCAGCGCATTTTCATCCGCATCTGCGGAAGCTACGGCCCAGCGAACGCAGTCCAGTGCCGCCGCACCAATGGAACTCGTCGTCGTTGCACTTAACTTAGTCAATCGTGCCAGTGCCTGCCGTACCTGGTAGCCACTAACAAGATTAACTTGCCACAATTCATTAGCATCAATTGCGAGTCGCAATTGTCGATCATATTTCTGTTGGTTATCAACATACTGCAAGGCTTTCTTGGCGATAATTAACGCCCATTTAGCCAATTGTTGTTGTGAGAGTTCACCAGTCAAAGCTTCGATTTGAGCCCGTATTCCAGGGTCATCGTCAATCTCAATCTTAGGGTGACTCGGTCTAAAACCTTCCGTCATCACGCATTCCTACTTTCTTACAAATCCGACAACAAACATATCCTATCATTATCAATATTCAGTTCAATTGATATATCGATAGGATTAAATTGTACCAGAAATCCAGCAAAGATGTGAGTATCTGACTCCAGATTTCATCAAAAATTTACAAATTTTTGTAACCGTTTCATCCGCTATAAATACAATAAAAAGACGCCCTACCACCAATCGCGGCAAGTCGTCATATAAACCATTACTGAATTTCAATATGATGGGTATCCGCAGCTGCCTTCTTTGGCAAAGTTAACTGCAACACACCATTTTCATATCGTGCTTCGATCTTGTCAACATCAACGTCGGGTAAAGAATATTGCCGGCCAAAGCGACCAGTTTGACGTTCACTCGCGATAATATTACCATCTTTATCGCTTTCATCACTAATACTATCGCGTTTTACAGCAATCGATAATGTGCCATCCCGATACTTCAAGGCAATATTCTGTTTATCGATTCCAGGAATATCGACTTTCATCGTGTACTGATCGTCATTTTCTTTAATATCAGTCTTTAGGACCGACCCATGACTACCAGCATTTAAGAATGTCCGACCGAATCCATTAACCAAATCGTCCATCTTAGTCCAGTCATTCAACCGATCAAATAAATCATTGTGCCAATTCATCATATCGTTAGCCATTATGAAATCACCCTTTCAATTTGTTTACATCATTAATAATAAGCACTTTCATCAAGATTGCAACAATTTAGCACTCTCCGTATCAGAGTGCTAAATCACTCCACTTGATATGCCCGCATATCAACTGGGATCACCCTGACCATTTTATGTGGCGTGATTGTTAGTTGCTGGGTCGTCATCTTCGTAGGCCAGCGAGACTGCGGGCGATCAGCTAATTCCAAACCGACCAACATTCTGATTCGATCCAGAATATCAGGCACCCCAAATACATTATTACCCTGATTAAATGAAGTTTGGAGCATATTAATGGCAACCTGTAAGCGCTGATTATGGAAGCTAAAGGTTACTGGCACGTACACCAGATCAGTAGACGATAATTGCTCTTGTGCCAACGTCTTATCAAGCTGCGCCATAAACGCTGTAAATTGATCCATTTGCGTCACCCCCATCATTAATTACCGCTATTATACTGCAAGACTGATGTGACAGCTATTCAAATGGATGGCTGTCATAGCATTGCTAACAACCGACCATCAGTCTCCGTGCCAACTGCAATTTTGCTCGAACCAGTCAATCATCACCAGGCGATCCCGTGCACTCATTTTGGACAAAATAAAAGGGCGCGACCAATGTCTCGCCCTAACTGAAGAATCACGCTAATTATTAGTTATTAGATAACTTTTTAGCATCTTCATCGATCGTTTCGAAACCGGAAACGCCACTCTTCTTCTTTGGATGCTTTGCACGTTCTTCTTCGGCTTTTTGAATCATAGCCTTTTTTTGTTCCTTGCTAAGCTTTTGTGCCATGATTATCGCCTCTTTTATCTTGGACAGCGAAGTACAACTTCGCTACATGTTCATTATAAGTCTAAATTCAAAAAGTGGCACAAATTTGCTTAACTTTTTTGAAACTGCTTACTTGAATTCTGTAATAATTAAGTTTACAGTTAAGATGTTCAGGAGGGGATTATATGACAAATGTATTGATCTTAGAACGTGTTTAGAATCTTTTCAAGAGTATTCGCAGGAAGGCTAAGCTAATCATCATCTTACTGGTGTTCAGCTTTCGCTCACAATTGCGCCAGAGGCGCCGATATTTTCCTAGCCAGCTAAAACTGCGTTCGATAACCCAGCGTTGCGGGGTCACTTGACCGTTCCTAAGGTCACTCTGTTTAGCAATAATGACTTCAGCGTTAATCATTGCCTGAACT
>NZ_JAKZEQ010000033.1:0-36151 GCF_022549155.1 Lactiplantibacillus sp. ME-2 | reverse complement strand
ACCCCATATGAAGTATTTTTTGACAAACCGTTGCACTTAGTTTGACAATTCGCCAGACACTAAAAAGGCCCGTATCAGCTGATACGGACCGATTTAGAAGTTAGGTTGGAAACTTGATTGTGGCCAGTTACGGTCAGACCACAATCAAGCGTTCATATTTACTTAGTTGTTACGGTGCTAGCGACCTCGATAGCTTGCCCATTAAGTTCGATAGTCAGTGGTTCCCCACTAACCAGTTCAACGGTCGTACCCTGTTGATCGACATCCACTTTAATCAAGCGACCGCGGAAGTTAACGTGGAATTGATAATGGGTCCACGCTTTAGGCACAAACGGTGCAAAGGCTAAGGTATCATCCTTAACTCGCATACCAGCAAAGCCTTGAACGATTGCGAGCCATGAACCGGTCATCGACGTAATATGCAAGCCGTCGACCGTATCATTATTATAATTATCAAGATCAAGACGGGCTGTCCGTTCATACATTTCCACGGCCTTATCCTCATAATGCAAGTCCGCTGCTAGAATGGCATGGACGGCTGGTGAAAGACTAGATTCATGGACGGTCAACGGTTCATAGAAATCAAAGTTACGTTTCTTCTGTTCCGCCGTGAATTTATCCATGAAGTAATAGATTCCTTGCAAGACATCCGCCTGCTTGATATACGGTGACCGTAGAATATGATCCCATGACCAGTGTTGATTGATTGGCCGTTGATCAGCAGGAATACTTGAAACTGGCTTGACGTCCTTATCAAGGAAGCCATCTTGTTGAACGAAGATTTCCAATTTTTCATCATACGGGAAGTACATCCGGTCAACAATATCTTGCCACTTTGCAAGCTCAGCATCCGTGATTTGAAGTGCTGCACGCTTAGCGGCATCCACTTTCTTCAAACTCGCTAACGTGTATTCTAACGTCCAGCGCGCCATAAAGTTCGTATACCAATTGTTATTCACGTTGTTTTCATACTCATTAGGACCAGTGACACCGTGAATCATATACTGTTGTTTCCGTTCTGAGAAGTGGACCCGATCAGCCCAAAAACGTGAAATCCCCGTCAAAACGTCGATTCCTTTAGTCTTCAAGTAGATCTCATCACCGGTATAACGTGTGTAATTGAAGATGGCATACGCAATAGACCCATTTCGATGAATCTCTTCGAACGTAATCTCCCATTCGTTATGGCACTCAATTCCGTTGAAGGTCACCATCGGGTACAAGGCACCATCCAAGCCCTGCATTTTAGCATTATGGAAAGCTCCAGCAAGCTGATTATACCGGTATTCCAGTAAGTTCTCCGTTACTTCTGGTTTCGCCAATGAAAGGTAGAACGGTACTCCGAACGCTTCGGTATCCCAATACGTCGCACCACCATACTTTTCACCAGTAAAGCCTTTTGGCCCCAGGTTCAGGCGCTTATCTTCGCCATAGTAGGTCGAGAATAACTGGAATAAGTTGAAGCGAATGCCTTGTTGTGCCGCATCGTCACCGTCAATCAACACATCAGATAACTGCCAGCGTTTAGCCCAACCATCAACATGGGCCTGCCGTAAGTCCTCATATGACTGTATGCTGACCGTTTCACTTAATTCGGCTAAGCCAGTCCGCATCGCCGCCATATCCGCGTAATCCCGTGAAGTCACCACGAGGACTCGTTTTTCAAAATTCTTGGTTTCATCCGGTGCTAACGTTCCCCGGAAGATATTTGTAACTGCCTTTTCGGTTTCTGGGGCGTTAATACCTCGAAAAGCCGTTTCATGAAGCATCTGCATGCCGAGCGTAAAGCGCGGTGTTCCGAAGTTATTCGGCTTCGTTTCTGCAAACATGCTGCCACCAGTAATCGCATGACTCTTGTCTAGCACTTGCCAGAACTGCTCATCATAGTTCGCATCTTCATTGAAGACGTCCGCATCAATTTGCGAAATAAATCCAATTTTGACCGGTTCCGCACCCAAATTGTGAACACTATAGTGCACATCAAATAACTCTTTTTGTGCAACGCTGACGAACCGATCAATCATGAATTGGACGCGCTTTTCACCCTTGGTAATAATAAATGAACGCCGTAAAATTCCCGTATGCATATCAAGATCCAACGTAAAGTCACTGACTGTGTCCTTCGCCAAATCAACTTGATCACCATCAATCGTGATATTGACTTTGATGAAATTGACCGAATTGATCACCTTACCGAAATAATCGGGATAACCGTTCTTCCACCAGCCGACCCGGGTTTTATCGGGATACCAGACCCCACCGATATAAATCCCTTTGAGGGTATCGTTAGAATAGTGCTCTTCAAACATTCCCCGCATACCCATGTAGCCGTTACCAATACTGGTCATGCTTTCCTGCAATCGCTTATCCGCCGGTACGAGTTCATGACTAATGACGTGCCACGGATCTACTTCAAAAATACGTTTCATTGTTGTTGCTCCTCCCAGTCAGGCGGTAAAAAAGGCTCGCGACAATTATGCCACCAGCCTTTTTCCGTTATGATAACCGCCCTGACTAATGATTATTCAATCGTTAATTCAGTTTTTTTATCAAAGAAATGAGCCTTACTCATTTCAAACGCCATATCTACTTCTTCACCGGGCTTATGGTAATCACGTGCGTTAACCTGCGCTACAAACTCAGTGTCACCAGTACGCGAGTATAACATTGAATCGGTCCCTAAGAACTCAGAAACTTCAACAGTCGCTTCAACTTTAGCGTCTGACATTGCTTCCAAAGCTACTTGTTCAGTGTGAATATCTTCAGGACGAATTCCCACAATGATATTTTGACCATCGTAGCCTTTTTCGCGTAGAACTTTAAGGCGACCTTCAGGTACCGCAACATCTAAGCCTCGGCCATTCGAAACTCGGCCATTTTTTAGTTCTGCATCAAAGAAGTTCATTGACGGTGATCCCATGAAACCAGCAACAAACTTATTTGTTGGTCGATTGTACAAGTCGTCCGGCGATCCGACCTGTTGGACTTTACCGTCATTCATAATAACAATCCGATCAGCCATCGTCATCGCTTCAACTTGATCATGAGTTACATAAATCATATTTGTTTTCAATCGCTGATGTAATTGTGCAATTTGAGTCCGCATTTGAACCCTCAATTTCGCATCCAAGTTAGATAAAGGTTCATCGAGCAAAAACAATTTTGCATCGCGAACAATCGCTCGGCCTAACGCTACCCGTTGCCTTTGACCACCAGATAATGCTCCTGGCTTACGATTGAGATAGTCGGTTAATCCAAGAATCTCTGCCGCATTGTCCACTCGCTTTTTAATCTCATCTTTAGGCATTTTTCGAATTTTCAACCCGAAAGCCATATTATCAAAAACCGTCATCTGTGGATACAATGCATAGTTTTGGAAAACCATTGCAATGTTACGATCTTTAGGATGGACTTTATTCATGACTTCACCATCAATTTTCAAATCGCCTTTAGTGATATCTTCAAGCCCAGCAATCATTCGTAGCGTCGTTGATTTTCCACACCCTGATGGACCAACAAAAACGATAAATTCATTGTCCTTAATATCAAGATTAAAGTCAGTTACAGAATCCTTATCATTCCCGGGATAACGTTTATAGATATGTTCTAATTTTATTTCTGCCATCGTGCAAACGCTCCTCTTATCCTCAATTAATTCTTTTCAGTCAGCTCTTCTTCCTTATCTGTTTTAGTATATGAATTGAACAAACGGCATGTTATTAGCGCCGAAAGTGACATGCTGAATAACAATATGAAGAATATCAATCGTAATTCCAAGTTAATCGCAAATAGTCCAATCATTATAATCGCTGATAACAATAACTTGAACGGATGCGCCACAACTAACTCAAGAAAGCGCTGATTGATTGCCTGACTATAATTTTTTCCATTCCATAATGCTAGTAGTACAGTACCAATCACTAGTGTCGCCACGTGAAGTACAACATTGTCCGTTGTAACTCGTAAAATAGTCAGCCAACAACCAATAACTAGTGCTACCAGCCCGTTGAATCGCCAATTCGTTAGCGCTTTCAAATAACTCAGCCAAGTTATCTTGATAAAAGAACCGCTATCTGTTCGTTGCCACAAGTCAACCGTTTGATAAACTGCAGACGTTGCAGGAACTGTAAACGCTGTTAGCATAATCCAGGTAACCAGAATTGTGATGCCATAAACTGCATTCATTGGCAAACTTAATGCTAGGACTAACATAATTAACACCGGTAGCGTTATCATAAACCAAACAAGGTTAATGGTCACTATAGCAGCAATCCAGTTACCAATTGCTAACATTTTTAACCCAAATTTACTTTGTAGGTTTAACATCTAGCAATCCTCCCCTCTGAATTATTTTTCACTACTTACTTAACGGCACCATCCGTAACCCCTTTGATAATATAGCGTTGAGCAAAGGCATAGAATAGAATTACCGGAATAATCGACAATGTTAGTCCTGCTAATGCCAGGTGCCATTGTTTCGTATACTGCCCAAAGAAGAAGAACATTTGTAGCGGAATCGTATACTGATTCTGTGGTAACACAAGTGATGGTAATAGGTAGTCATTCCAAATCGCAATGATATTGAGAATACCCACTGTTACAGTAATTGGTGTCAACATTGGAAAAATAATCTTAAAGAAGATTTGGAACCTATTTGCACCCTCTAATTCTGCAGATTCGTCCATCGCAATTGGAATACTTCCCATTGTCCCTTGATATAGAAAGATTGACAAACTGGCATCAAATCCTAAATACATAAACATCAGTCCCCACATATTAAGCATGTGGACATGACCAAAATTAGCAGTCAAGGGAATCATAACCGTTTGGAAAGGAATCAACATTGCTGAAACAAATAACATCAACAGTGCGCCACTTAATTTGCTCTTATTACGTTGTAGCGCATACGCAGCCATCGAGGAGAAAAAGACAATGATGAGTACAGATACCAATGTAATCAAGAACGAATGACCAAGTGAGCTCATAAAATCCAGTGCTTTAAAAGAGTTCTTATAGTTTTCAGTCGTTGCTTGCACTGGTAAACTCAATACTGATGCAAAAATACCTTTTGGAGTTTTAAATGAATTGGTTAGAATCATGTAAAATGGGAAAATCCAAACAATCCCTAAGAGCAATCCAAAAATTCCAAGTAATAGCCGACTTGTTTTTTTCATTACAAATCCACCTCCCGCTTACGGGTATAGTAAACTTGTAGTAACGAAATTGCTGCCACAATCAAGAAGAAAATTAGCGCTTTTGCCTCCGCTAAAGCAAAATTATTCTCCGAATATGCCGTGTTAACAATATTCATTGCCAGCATTTCAGTTGACTTGTATGGGCCACCATTCGTCAATGATAAGTTTTGATCATAAATCTTGAACCCGTTAGACAACGTCAAGAACATGCAAACTGTGAATGCAGGTGCAATCATTGGGAACGTAATATGAATAAATCGTTGCCATGGAGAAGCTCCATCCATTTCAGCTGCTTCAATAACCTCACTGGGGATATTTTGTAAGTAAGCAATATAAATGATCATAATGTAACCACTCATTTGCCATACGGTCACAATTACCAATCCCCAAAAGCCGGTTGTACTGTCAGTTAACCATCCCGTTAACCAATTCATATGGAACGCTTTACCAAGTGCATCAAAAGCTTGTGTAAAGATAAATTGCCAAATGAACCCTAAAATCAATCCGCCAATTAGGTTTGGCATGAAGAAAATGGTTCGCAATAAATTATTTCCTTTAAACTTCTGTGTTACAAGCAGTGCCAATCCTAGACCGATTACGTTTAATAAGATAACGGTTACAATTACAAATTTAACGGTAAACCACAGTGCCGCTAAGAAACCGGCATTATGGAAAAGTGTGATGTAATTTTTAAAACCGAGAATCTGAGTATAGCCCAAGCCATCCCAATCAGTGAACGAGTAAAAGACACCCATTATAGCTGGAATGAAAACAACGAGCGCTAACGCAACGAGGGTTGGCGTCAGAAAGAGCCAGAATGATAAGCTTCGATTCTTCATAAATAATCCCCTCTTTTAAAATCTGTTTGAACCGCTAACTCAAACTACTTGGAAGCTTGTTGTTCATTCCAGCCTTTAATTGAGTTATTAACAGTTGTTGTCCAGCTTTGTTTGCCAGATAGATACTTTTGTAAGTTTGGTTGGAACGTGTTTGGATCCCACGAAGTACCAGTATACGCTGGAAATGCCCAACCAATGGTCTTGTTTTGCTTAGAGTATTTAAAGACAACTTGGGACAGTGCGTCTTTCATCTTCATGTTGCTATAACCTTTATATGCAGGTACAAAGTGTAGTTTATTAACAACTAACTTCTTACCTTCTTTAGAAGTATACATCCAGTCAAGGAAGTCCTTTGCTGCCTTCTGTTCAGCTTGTGACTTATTTTTGTTAACACCCCAATAGAGAGAAGTTCCAACAGGCAATTTGTTTTCATAGCCCTTAACTGGAATTGGAATCATACCAATATCATTTTGGGCAAACTTCTTATCAATCTGTTCAACAGTTGGATAAATCCAATCACCTTGTTGAATCATTGCAACCTTGCCTTGTGAGAAGTTTTGGTTAACTTGAGCAGAATAGTCTAGTTGCATAACTGGGCCAACCGAATACTGCTTTTGTAAATCAATCATATCTTTCATTTCTTTATTGGCAGTAAATTTCATGCTCTTAGAATTATACATTTTAAGCGCATTGCCTTTAAACTGTTGCCCAACATATAGATTGGCTAAGTGATCAGATAAAATCCATGTTTCCTTGCCTGGTAGAGCAAAGACACCTTTAATTCCAAGTTTGGATTTTTGTGAATCAATTTTCTTAACCGCAGCTGTTAACTTCGACATGGTAGTCAACTTGGTTGCATCAATGCCTGCTTCTTTAAAAATCTTTTTATTATAAACAAAGCCATAGCCTTCAACATTAAATGGTAACCCAACAGTTTTCCCGTTTGACTTAACTGCGGATAAAGTACCAGGTTGTGCCGCTTTAGCAGCTTTAGTATTGGACAGATCTGCCTCCTGAGATGCAAATTGCTTTACATCGGCTGGGCCAGCCAAACTAAAGATTGTTGGTGCATTTCCTGATGAAATCCGCGTCTTAAGGACTGGACTGTAATCAGTACCGCCACCAACTGATGAAACTGAGATAGATACATTTGGATGTAATTTGTGATAACGAGCCGCAATTTGTTTAAATTGCTTATTCGATTCTACTTTCCCCTGAAAAATTGTGATCTTAACTTTCTTGTCAGACGATGAAGAATTGCTATTGCTGCAACCAACCAATGTTAATGCCATTGCGCCGGCTAAAACTGAAACGCCTAACTTTTTCCATCCGTTTGTCATAATGTAACCCCCTACTTAAATTTATTAAAAATACACAACCTTTATAACAATCTAATTATGCAATTTTGTAAGCGCTTACGCAAGTGGTTTCGAAATGTTATCGCTAACAAAATTCACATAAGCTTCATAAACCCTTCTAATTTGGCTATTTTTAGCATGCGTAAAACACGCAATCGTTTGCAAAATTCAACAATTGCCCCAACACTTATTTGCCATAATTCATACAAATAACGCGGTTTGTCAGTGATTTTAAATCACCTTCAAACCGCTCAATAATTATTTCAAAAAATTATTGTGTTAGTTAGTTAATAATAATAACTGGTTCTCCATTGAATACCAGCTTGTTATTTTTTACGACAATGTCGCGTTCTGATAGGACATCTTTATATATGCCATTCTCTAAGTCAGCTTCTATCCCCCCTTCAAAGGAGTGTATTGCAAAATAGCCAGTAATCTGCTGCATAGAATTCTGGTATCTCAATTTGATGATTTCTTCATTGATAGCTGTCACATTATAAGCACCTTTAGTAAACAAGTTTATTTGTTCGTGTTTTACATCCATAATTCGCTTAATTAGCATGCTAAAATCATAAGGACCGGTCAATTGCACAGGATCATAGTCGAATAGACTCGGCAAATGCGGATTGCCAAACTCCTCACCGGCATATATCAAACTACTTCCCTTCTCAAACAAATTAAATGCTATCATATTACGCAAAGATTTGGTCCCCGAAATGTACTCTGCTGCACGAGGAACATCATGATTCTCTAAGAAACGCATCTTAATATAATTTTTGGGGTAAATAATGTCTTGTCGCTGCAACAAACGACTAAATTCTGCGACTGATTCTTTTCCAGCAACTGTCTCATGTAAATCATCTAAAACATCATAATCGTATACCATATCAAATGCTCGATATAGTTCTCCATCCGACAAATCTTCAAATCCAGAATCACGGACACGCTTAATAAAATCTGGATCATTACTTTCTGCTAACCAAATTAAATCAGGCTTGAAATTTTCCAGTTCCTGACGAGCTGTCATCCAAAAATCTAATGGTATCAGCGGCGCAACGTCACACCTGAATCCATCAACGTATTGTGCCCACTTCTTTAGAGTATTAATCTGATAATCCCACAAATCATGATTTTGATAATCTAAATCAATAATATCCGACCAGTCAGCTACCCGATTACCAAGGTGTCCATCTGTATGGTGATAAAACCAGTCTGGATGTTCTGACAGTAACTTAGAATCTGGTGAGGTATGATTGTAAACAACATCGATAATCACTTTCATTCCTTGTTGATGTATCGCTTGACATAACTGAATAAAATCTTCCATCGTTCCTAATTCTGGATTAATTGCACGATAGTCCGAAATAGCATATGGCGATCCCAAGGCACCTTTTCTATTTTTACGCCCAATTGGATGGATTGGCATTAACCAAATAATGTCCGTTCCTAATTTTCTTATACGCACCAAGTCATCTCTCACGGACTTAAAGCTTCCACTACTCGTATAGTTACGAGGAAATACTGAATAAACTAATTTATTACGTAATATTGTTGATGTATTTTCAGCCATTGTTAGTCATTCCTCCAAAACATGTTTAATTGTAAATGCCCATGGTTCGTATGTCATCATATCTCCAGATGGCTGAACTTCTCCCTCAACCATTTGAAGATGTGCAGCAGGAATCTGTGGAATATCCAAGCTTTGATCGGTCAAATTACAAGTTACCACGGCTACAGAACGTCCTAACTGTCTAGTAAACTGAAACACACCCTTAGTTGTATTCTCGATAATTTCAATACCGTCTGTAAATAGTTCAGTTTTCTTAAGCTTGATCAAAGTACGATAATAACTAAGTAAACTATGTGGATCGGTCTGCTCAGTAGCAACATCTACCGCGATCGTCGTTCCGTCCAACCATGGTACATGTTCCGAAAAGCCTGCATTAGTTTGTTGCAAATCCCATTGCATTCCACCACGTGCAGGGATTTTGTGTGTATGATTAAGCATTCGCATAGTATCATCATGCGAATAGCCCTGTTTCAATGCCTGCTTATAGAATTCAATTACCGTTTGATCACAAAAATCAATTGGCTGTTCTTGACTTAAATTTTGCATTCCAATCTCTTCACCGTAGTAAATAATTGGAATTCCACGTTGTAGGTACAGCATGGTTGCTAGACACTTCAAGCTTTGTAAGCGGTAACATTTGCTTGCATAGCGACTAGCCAATCGAGCCATATCATGATTACTCCAATACAACACTGGTAAACTAACATCCGCAAGTTTTGTTTCAATTGTCGCTAATTGGCGCTTCATGCCTTCTATATCCAACTGTTTCAACTGAAAGGTTGTAGGTAACTTTATATCGGGATTTTCAACCTTATCTACCAAAGACTTAAACGTAATAACCGCATCGCATTCACCATTCACCGGCCGACTATATTCCATCAACAACTCTGGACTGGCTGAAGCGGCCTCACCCAATATAAAGATATCTGGTTTGATTGCTCTGAGTTGCGCACAAAATTGTTTTAAATAAGTCTGCACTCTCGGCAAGTGAGCATAAAACTCCTCGGCAATAACTGGTTTATTTGAATCGTTTGGCACATCTTGATTAAAGTTAGCCTTCTCGATATGAATAAAAGCGTCCAGTCGTAATCCATCAATTCCCTTTTCAATCCAATACTTCGCGATTTCCAACATTGAATTGCGGACTTCTGGATTATGCCAATTTAAGTCTGGCATATGACGATCAAATAAATGAAAGTAATACTGATCAGTTGTGCCTGGGTCTATACTCCAAACACTTCCCCCAAAGAAAGAACCCCAATTATTAGGATATCCATCTCCCTTAGCATTTGCCCATAAATAGTAATCACGATACAAGCCATGTGGATGTTGTATTGCATCTTTGAACCACGGATGCTGATCTGATGTATGATTCATCACAAAGTCCATGATTAAGTGCATTCCTTCAATATGCAGTCTTTTAATCAATAGATCAACATCTGCCATCGATCCCAGTGTCTCATCAATGGCATAGTAGTTAGAAACATCATACCCGTTATCAACTTGAGGTGAAACATAGATTGGATTTAACCAAATTGTAGTTATGCCCAAAGACTTCAAATATGGGATTCGCTGAATAATTCCTTGGATATCCCCCACACCATCCTCGTTTGAGTCCTGAAAGCTCTTAGGATATATCTGATAAATCACTTGATTCGCGTGCCAACTTTCCACGACAGTCTCCCCTTTCGACCATAATCAGTCATGTTCAGATTACCCACAATAGAATGCTAAAACAAGTTAATTATACTTGTTAGCGGTAACACTTTTAGCGTGGAAAACGACTTATGTGCATCACTTATTGTTTCATGATGTTTATACAATATTGTTGCGCGTAGAACCAGCTATCGACAATGTTGGGACTAACTGACAAACTCCCTGAGCCTGCCCACCACTAGCAATTTTTGCTAGTAACATTTCTGCACATCGTAAACCCAGTTCAAAAATGGGCTGTTGTACTGTCGTTATTTTGGGTGTAGCCACCTGATTCAAAAACACACCATCAAAACCAATAATTCCAAAGTCAATAGGAATATTTGCACTAAAACGAGACAACCCTTTTTCAATACCAAACGCTAACCGATCACTAGCGCAAATATAGCACGTATTAGAATGTAAAGTACCCCAATTTTGTTGGATATAGTCCATTGTTAAATGGCTATGATTATTAAACCGATGAATGACCGTATTCATCCGATGTTGTTGCATACTCATCATATAACCTGCCTCACGAGAATACTCAAATGGCTCCTTGACTGCCATACCAATAAATTCAATTGTTTGATATCCTTGTTTAATTGCATAATCTGTAGCCATTTTCACGCCTAATTGGTTATTAGTATCGCAAAAATCAAAATTTTCACGATTCTCACCAAACAGTACTACCGGTCGTTCTAAGTTTCTAATCCAATCGTAGTCTCCGTGCCTCATTCCTGTAATAATATACCCGTCACATCCCCCGATATCAAAGTTATGCTCAGTTATCAATTGCAATGAGTATTGTTCCTTTCCAAGCTTTTTCGCAATTCCAGCCAACAAATTCATATAATAAGGCTCGGTTG
Source organism: Lactiplantibacillus sp. ME-2 (assembly GCF_022549155.1). Classification (NCBI taxonomy): domain Bacteria; kingdom Bacillati; phylum Bacillota; class Bacilli; order Lactobacillales; family Lactobacillaceae; genus Lactiplantibacillus; species Lactiplantibacillus sp. ME-2. The sequence continues at coordinate 24,628 of NZ_JAKZEQ010000033.1, read as the reverse complement.
TATCCATATCCTCAAGAATGAATAACTTAATGATTTGTGTTCGATTATTTACCAGTGCCTGAGCAGCAACATTAGGCCGATAGTCTAGTTGTCTCATAGCCTCAAACACGCTCCGTTTCAATTCATCTCGTACTTGTTCAGGATGATTGATAACCCGTGACACCGTCATTTTAGAAACATTGGCCTGCTTCGCCACATCACTCAATGTCGCCATTTATCAATTTCCTCCTCTTATTGCTTGATTTATATATTATTATAAATTTTATATACAGAATGACGGACAACAATCTGATGCGGAACTATTACAGCTGTTGAAAGCTCATTTTCTGAATGATCTACCATTGCAATTTTTGCAGCTTCCTTTCCTAGTCGTTCAGGAAATACTGCAACCGACGTTAGGGTAGGATGAGCAAGCTCAGAGAATATTGAATCATTAAAACCAATTAACGACAATTGCTTGTTTTGCCATTCTGAATTACTGTGTAACATTTGCTGTAGTTTTAAAGCCAACATGTCGTCCACTACTACAAAGCTTGTAACATCTGTATGCTGAGCAAAAAACTTTTTCAACGCCTGAAAACTACTCGAATGGCTTTCGAAGCGCTCTTCAAAAACAACGTCTGGCAAGTTGTTTTGCATCATAACCCGCTGATATCCTAACATGCGATCGCTTTGGACCATTTTTGACAAATCAGAATACAAGAAGCAAATATTTCGATGACCATATGATAATAAGTGCTTAGTAGCGTCTGATCCGGCTTGAATATTATCATTATTCACATATGATATTCTATTTGCACCCGTGTATGGTTTGCCAATAACCACATACTGAATTTTATCCCGGTTTAGACGGTCTACTACCGGATCATTTTCTTCAGAATATAATAAAATAAACGTTTGAATGTGACCTTGCACAATCATGACATCGATATTATGCAAAAGTTCGTTTCGAGTTGTCCCTGTTGCTAATGTAATTAGCGACCCTCTACTACTACAGACCTCATTTATACCCCGAATCATTTCCAAGAAGAAAGGATTGGAAAATATCTCATGGTGATCGACCGGTAAAATCACACCAACAGTACTACTAGCTTTTGTTGCTAATGATTGTGCGTTGAAATCTGGTGCATAGTTTAACTCATGAGCCGCTTTTGCCACCCGTTCTCGTGTAGATTCACTGATAATATGACTATTATGAAGAGCTCTTGATGCCGTCGACGGAGACACTCCTGCGCGACGCGCAACATCTTTAATAGTTGCCATTCTGCTACCTCCGTTCTGGATTATCTATAGATTTAAATATAGAGCGTTACGCACTTTTTTGCAACCGGTTGCAAAAAATAATAATATTATTATATAAATAATTAGTTTACAAATGACAAGATACGCCTTGCCTACTGGTACACACATAATCCAGTAATCAAGACGTATCGTTTTATCTCAAAATTACTTTTCCACTAGCTCAATAATCATCCCCCGAATGGTGTTCTCATGTATAGTATCCAGAAACTTAATTAGCTTTTTAGTTTCCTTGTGAGAGACATACATCTGCCAAATTAATTGTTTCTCTTCAAAACTAATCTGCGCCCTTTGTAATCGTGACTTAATTAATTCTGTAACTATTTTAGATTGGTCAATCAGTTGGTAATTCCGAAATGAGATAGTTGTTGCTGACTGCTTATCGATACTACCTTCAGCACCAATCAGTATTACGGAATACTGTCTTTGTGCTGGAATCAGCTTTGCCGGATCCACTGTCTCAACAGTTAGTTGATGCTCTCGGTCGTTCCATTTGAATATAGTTCTTGCTATGTTATTTTCCTGGTGTTCAACCATTTCATATATTCCATCCGTACCAACAAATATCATCAATTCCAACTGTTCAGGAATTTGTGCTAACGGTTGCATATAATTCTTAAGCATTGGTAAAATACTACCTGCCTTAACAAATACCGGAAATTTATTTTGTTCTCGATAGGCCTTAAAGTAGCTATCCCCTTCATAAACTAAACCAGTGAAGAAATCGTACCATTGACCCTCTGGTAACCAAACTTCTGTACTAGAAAGTTCAGATTGTAAATCTACAGGCGTCGTAATCGGCGAAACTACCATCTCACTCCCAAATTGATATTCATTCGGCACCTCATAAGCCACTTTCTGGTTCGGATAACCATAATACATTGGCTGAACTAATGGCAGCCCTTCAGTGTGCGTTCGATAATTTTCGCTATCTAAATATGGAACTAGCCGAGTACGTAACTGTAATAAATGAATCATTGCTGATTCAATGTCTTTTCCGTAATTCCAAGGTTCCTTACCCATAAAGATATTATTAGAGCTATGGAGCCGCAAAATAGGACTAAAAACACCTAATTGTAACCAACGTAACGATAACTCACCATCATATGTTCCCCGCATATGCCCACCAATGTCATGGCTCCACCAAGTGTACCCAATATTACTAGCAGTCGCTGTAAAGTATGGCTGAAATCTAAGTGAATCCCAAGAAGCAACAGTATCACCTGAAAAGCCAACTGGATAGCGGTGACTGCCAGGTCCAGCGTATCTGGATAAAATTAAGCCTTCCCCTACATGCCGTTTCTCACTATCTCGAAAATGAGCAACATTTAGTAACCAGAGCGGATCAACCTTAGATTGTCCTCGAGCTCCACCTTGTTGCCAATCAATCCACCAGAAATCGACACCTTGTTCTTCCAACGGATGATGTACTAAATCAAAGTACGCCGTCTTAAACTTTTTGTTTTGCAAATCAAAAGTTGCTGGTTCTTCTGTTTTAGCATCTAAATCTAGCATCTTTGCAACAGCCCCATAACAACTTTCACTTGGGCGTATTCCAGATGCGGGATGAATATTAAGTGTTACTTTTCGTCCCTGTTGGTGTAACAGATCAAACATTTTTTGGGGGTTCGGAAAATACTCCTTGTTCCATGTGTACCCTGTCCAACCACTACCATATTTGGAGGGTATTGCAGTCGTATGCCAATTCATATCAAATACCGAAACAGCAATTGGTATTTGACACCGATCAAACTCTTTCATAAGTGCTAGATACTCTGACTGCGTATATGGGTAAAATCGGCTCCACCAATTACCAAGTGCATACCTTGGCACCATTGGCGGGAAACCTGTTAATTGATAATACACTTGTAATGTTTTGCGGTAGTCTCGACCACAGGAAAAATAATACAAGTCTGTCTCTTTTGACTGTCTCACAGAGAACTCACCATTCTCCAGAATAAACGATTGCGAATCATCCAAAACACTGAATCCATCCTTAGACATTAATCCATCTGGTAACGGGATCGCCCCATCCGCCCTATCTAAGGTTCGTGCTGTACCTTTAAGATTGTTTTTAGTTGGCTCACCATAGTACCATCGGCTATAATGCGTTCCATAGCTATTAGCCGCATCAATATACAAACTTCCTGAACTCAACGCACCACCATCATAATACAAGTGAAAACCTGTTGTTCTAATTTCGAGTACGTGTCCCTGCCTGTTTTCGAATATTTCAAATGGAGGTTGAGTGAAATGCCGATTTTGAACCATCTGTGTATTTCTATCCTCAAAGTTTCCATCCTTCGAATACTCAATTCGAACTAAACATGTAGTTAAAATAGTGAATCTAACTGCATCTTGCAGAATAACATTTCCTTTAGCTTCCATGGTACCAACCTCCAAAAGAATTTTTACTCAATCTTCCCCTAATTTAGATATTTTAGCACTTAAATTAAGCGCTTACTCTCTCTTGAGCTCATTTTTTTACCTTTGATTTTCTTCTGAAATCGATAGTTTACTAATAAATCAATATAATAATTAATATTTAAACTAAAAAAACACATCATACCAAAATGATTGTATTTGCAGTCTCAAACCAGCTCCGTCCGTTATAATAACAATATTATGCGCAGTTTATCGAGATAATATCTTCATTGAGATCTTCGCTTAAGCTTAAGAAAATAGCGCTAACCATAGAGCAACTTTCATACTCACAACATTGAATATACGACGTAGATGATTTGCTACCACAGAAAACGCTACATAACGTCATAGCGTTTCTCCTAGTGATATTTTTATATTACTTATAACCAATAATTTCAGGTCTAGTAATTCTCAACAAATTCCCCTAAAATACATTCAACACACTTAGGGGGCTTCAATTATTATGACATCATCACTCACGGTTCGGCGTATCCCGTTACTCGGTGCTTTAATTGCCATGCAACTTATCTTAGGGAGTTTACTGTCAATTCAACTATTGCTAACCAAGATATCCTTCGCGTTTATTATTATTGGTTTAACGGCCCGTTTATTTTCACCACTAGTTACAGCCGGCAGTAGCGCGATTTCCTCCCTACTCGGAATGCTGCTCTTCCCAAAGTTCACCTTTTTTCCTGGTTTTATCCTAACCGCTTTTCTGACTGGGTTAGTCTTTGGATACGCCTTTCAACATCAAACTTCACTGACGCGCGTTCTCGTCGCTAACTTTATCGTCGTCTTTATTCTCAATTTGTTTTTAAACAGCCTCTGGCTTCATCTCATGTACTTAACACCATGGTCAGTTTTGCTAACAACGCGCATGATACAAGAAGTCATAACCTACGTCTGCTACTCAGTTATCTTGATCGCCCTATTTAAGATTCCGATTCTGAACCAGCTCACCGCACGCTTTAAGTGACGGTGGTCATTAATTATTTCGTTAATTAAGTAATGACTGGTGGTACTTAATTTAAAGCTAAGTAAAAAACCAAGGGCCACAGTACATTGCTGTGACCCTTAGTTTTTGTGCAAACAATTGATTGTCATACGACCCAGTCAGACCTACCAACAGTGCCGAACTCGACTTCGTATTAATTTAATGCTGCCACCATTCCGGCCAAAAATTCAGCGGCACCGCCCACGAAAATTTGTTGTGAATGCTTGAAAATTGGCGCTTGTTCATCCGTATTCACAGAAAGAACGTGTTGCGCACCAGCCATGCCAGCCAAGTAATCATCATCACCAGCGACGCCAATGTTGATCAAGACTTCTGGCGCAACCGTCACTGCTGAGGCACCAATTTGTTGCTCAATGCTAAATTGTTCCATAGCCGTTAGCGGCTGGGTAACAGCCAATGCTGCACCAATCCACTTGGCCAATTGTTGGGCTTGAAGCAATACTGCCGGTTCCATCGCGCCTCGACCTAATGCCACGACGCGTTTCGCCGTAGCAATACTGCCGACATTGACTGGCACATCCCTAGTCAAATTCAAGCGTTTTACGACCCGATGTAGGTCGGCCACGACTAGGTGCTCAGGAGCTGTGTGGGGTCCCGTTGTCGGGACATCGGCCACTTCGTCATTCAGGCTCGTCGTGGCAAAAGTCAACGCCAATTGCGTATCCGTGCCAACAATCAACGGTAGTGTCGCCACGTCATTTTGCAAGGCACTTAACGGCGAGTGTTGCGTATAGGCTAGATCACCGATCAATGGCATCAAAATTTTAAACGGCGCCAAGGCATTTTGGCTGGCAAACATTGCCGCCAATTGCGCTGCGTCTGTAAATGGGCGCTCATCATCGGCCTGTTGGGCCGCATTGTAGACACTAGTCTGTAAGGCGGCCGTAATCGCCATTGCTGGCGCCAAGGCAGTTAACGGCGGCTGTTCTGTCAGCGCTAACTGTCGTGCCTGGTCTGTGGCATGTTGCCATATTCCCGCTGTAATCGCCCCGGCAAATAATTGCCCCAAGCTTTGCGCCCGTTGCATCACTCGTTGTCCTTGTCCCAATTGACCGATTTGATCAGCGGCCGTAACCGGGACATCGGTGAGTTGAACATCCGCGATGGTCAATCCGTGTAACCCTAAAGGGGTTATTGGTTGGCTGACCGTGACGCCTGGTTGATCAGCACTAATAACAAAGGCCCCCGTAGCATTCGGTGGTGTCTGTGCGAGAACTAAATACTCAGTTGCCTGTGTAACATTCAATACCGCTTTAACCGTACCGGACAGTTGCCAGCCAGCTGTTACCGGCGTTGCTTTGACGGTACTACTAGCCATGACTTGTTCCGGTAATGCCGCGAGTCCAAAAACACCTGATTGTGCACAATACCGTTGGCGTTGTTGCGGGGTTCCAAACGTTAATATTGCATCCTCAACTTGCCAACTACTGGCAAAACTCATAGCGAGCCCAGCTGAACTTTGCGCCAGTGCTAATGCACTCAAAACCCGTTGGCTCAGGCGGTCATCTGGTAGCGGATCGTCCAAAGCCAATTGCTGGGCAAGCGTTGTCAGTGTCGGTCGATCGACTTTCCCAGTCGACTCCATCTGCATGGCGAGTCCCATCAGTTGCTCACGCGCCAGTGCCATCAACCGCTGCCACAGTCCCGTCTGTCGTGCCGTTAAATGTAATTCCATTCCGATCCCTCACTTCATCCGTCATCTATTAAGTCTAACTTACCACATTTTTAGCCTGCTAACGAAAAAAGCGAATAAACATTATCACTATTGAACGCTGCCGAATCCACCGGTCGAAAAACAGTCGTCCGGATTAAACATTCGTCGACTGTTGAAATACGTATTATTACTGCTGGTCATCTAAATCTGCCGCCATAAACCCATGTTCTAAAATCGCCATGTAGGTTTTTGCGCGACTGACCACCCATTCGATATCGGCCATCGATTCAACTTGATGATTCTCACGCATATAGGTCTGAAATTCCATAAAAATCTGATTGTAAACACCCATAATCAAAGCAATCGTTGCATCACAATCAACATCCGCACGCAGCGTCATTTTATCCAGCACCTGACTGATCATTTCCCGGGAAATAGTCATCGACTTAGTATACAGGATCTTCATTTGTGCCTGTATCTTTACCGGCAAGCGCTCCAGCGCGCCATACGCGTCAATCAAGACCTTCATTTCATCCGGGTGGTCTTTACCAAACGCCGCCTTGTAACGCGCACTCCGCACCATCAACGTGACTAGGTCATCTGGAACATCAAAAACTTGTTGATTAATGGTGGCAATAATCGTGTCAGTAGCAAGCTGAACAGTGGCCAAATACAAGCGCTGTTTGCTACCGTAATAATGAAATAATAGGCCCTTAGACACCGTTGCCGCGGACGCAATCACATCCGTTTTAGCATCTCGATAGCCACTGACGGCAAAGGTGTGCATGGCCGCGTGCATAATACGCTCGACCTTCGCCGGGTCTTTAGGAACAGGTTGTTTTACTGCCATGTCACGCACTCCTTTCGTTTACTGAGCTAGATCACGCCGCCGATAACTTAGTGCTGCTACTACTAATATTAGCACAGTTAATAACAGGCACCAGCTACTTGTCGTTCCATCTAAGGGCTTGATTGGTACCTTGTTAACAAAGCCAAGGGGCGTTAAACGGCGTGCCCATTTTGGCAAATCAATCAAATTACCAAGATACAATGAGAAGAAGGCGTAAAATACCCAGATCCACGCAGCATACCGCCATTTAGGTCGCCAGCCCGCTAAGGCACTCGTCACCGCTACCATCACTAACATCGCCGGTGCATAGGCCGCAAACACGTGCCAATAGGTCACCCAACTGATGGGCTTGACCATACTCGTCAGGCCCATCAAATACATACCACTTAGACCGGCAAGTAAAACGAGCAGTCCCGTTACGATTGCCCAGCCGGTATAGCTTGCCCACACGTGCCAACGTGATGTGGCCGTCGCATAAACTTGATGTAGATAGCCTTTTTGTTCATCATTGACCAGTTTGAGCATTAACTGTACTGCTGGAACCAGTGCAACGATCACCATGACGATAGCCAACACAGCAATGAAATTTTTGACGATCAAGCGATTCGCTGCTGCTAAAGCTGACGCACCTAGCAGTTGTTTGATCATTGGATTGCTCTTTGCCAGATCGCCAATCGTATTAAAGACGGACGCATACGCGGCACCTAAGATAAAGTTCCCTAGTAGCCATGCAATAATCAGACCATGTGCCTGCCGCCATAATAGGGTCACGGGACCCCGCAATAAACCACTAGCCTGTCGCCGACCGCGCCGTGGTTCGACTAAGCCCGCGCCCAAGTCCCGATAAGCATTAAGAGCTGCAGCCAAACTTAAACAACCAAGACCCAGTAATACATACAGACCGATTGGTAACCAATCATTGGTTTGATACGCATCTAATTTTTCAATCCAACCAAAGGGGATCCACCAAGTCAGGTCTGGACGGTTAACATCCGTGCCCATTCGTGCAACGTACATGACGCCCAGTAGCAAATAGCTCAGCATCGTCGTACCACTCGCACTAGTCATTACCTGTGCAAGTAACAGCGTCAACATTCCAAAAGCCCAGCCTAAGCCCCCTAAGCCCAGACCAATTAACCAATTACCTGGCGTCGTCGCTCCCGGAAGCTTGGCGACGGTCAGCCCGAGGGCAAAAAGAAAACCAATCAAACCATTTAGCGCCGTTAACTCAGCTGCCCCGGCGAATAGTGGTGCTAACCGACCGACCGCGTGGGCACGCACTAGCTCTAGCAGGCCATCATCTTCATCCCCGCGCGTCGTAACCACGGCCACCATGATATTCATCACAATCATGACGATGGCCATAAAAACCACCATTTCAGTTGCAAACACCTTGGCCGTCGTATATGGCGATTTGGCCGAAAACGCACCAAATAAGGAAATCATCGCGGGCGTTTTAAGCGTTTTGACAATTTCATTCAGTGCCATCTGAGTGCCATAAATACCATCAAACTTCGCGGCGATGGCCGTGAATAGCCCCGTCAACACGACGACCCAAATGAGCAACTTTTTCCAATCTCGTCGTAAGTTGAACCGTATCAGTAATCCTGTACGAGCAAATAGTTGTGTTGCCATCAGCATCACTTCCCCTTCACCGGTTGTTGTTCGGTCGTGTAATAGCGCATGAATAAATCTTCTAACGTTGGTGGGGTCGTTGTTAAGCTGATCAGTTTCCGACTCGCCAAGTACTGCACTACCGGCGTCAATTGGTCAGCATCGACGGCCAGACTGACGTGGTTATCTCCGTGGCGCGCTGTGACCCCGTGAACACCAGCTAGGGTGGTCAAGTCGGTCAAAGGCAGTCGTGTTTGCACATCGACCGTGGTTCGGGTCAAGTGCCGCATCTCAGCTAACGACCCCGTTTCAACAATCTGTCCCTCACGGATAATACCGATGCGATCACACATTTTTTCCACTTCTGACAGAATATGGCTAGATAACAGGACGCTCTTCTCTCGCCGTTTTAAAGTCAATACTTCATTTTGAAACGTCTGCTCATTTAGCGGATCCAGTCCGGACGTTGGTTCGTCAAAAATATATAGATCAGCATCCGTTGAGAGTGCCGCAATCAAGGCCACCTTTTGCCGATTACCTTTAGAATAAGTGCGCGCTTTTTTACGCGGATCCAGTTCGAATTGTTTAATTAGCGCGTCCGTCTTAGCCGTATGCTGACCACCGTTTAGTTTAAGAAACAAGTCAATAATTTCCCCACCACTTAGATTAGGCCATAAATAAACATCGCCTGGCACATAAGCAATTCGCTTATGAATCGCCACACTATCCTGCCAGACATCGCGACCAAAAATCGTTGCCTGCCCACCACTAGCTTTTAAAATTCCAAGTAGTACCCGAATAGTAGTTGATTTACCAGCACCATTCGGACCGATAAAGCCAAAAACTTCCCCCGCGTTGATTTCAAAATTAATATCCTTGAGAGCCTGAAACTTCCCGAAATGCTTTTGCAAGTGACTAATCCTTAATAACGGTTCTTTATCCATATGACTCACTCCCATCCTTCAAATTCGAGCATCTTATTGTTGATGCTGCAATCATAGGCGCCGTTGACTGATAAGTCAATGACTAGCCAGTCAAGCAGTTAAAAATTTCATTTTAAACATCTAATCCGCTTGAAACTGGCTTCTTAGGCTAGTCAAGTCAACAAAAAAACTGTTTTGGCGATAAACTTTACTCGCTAAAACAGTTTTTTGACATCTGAATTTCTATGGCAGAACCAGAAAGATATATCGTCTTCATTAGCCACTAGAAGATAGTGGGGACTAACCCACCATCCGCCCGCAATGCTTCACCAGAAAAACTGCTAGCAAACGGACTAGCGACAAACACTGCTAACCGACCAATTTCTTCCGGCCGAATCAAACGCTGAATTTGTGATAGTGGTCGATGATTAATCATAAAGTCATGCTCCCACTGATCCTTTGGTAAATCTGAATCAGCATACATATCATCTAACATTTTCTGAACACCTTCTGTTAATGTCGAGCCAGGCATAACCGTGTTAACCGTTACGTGGCTACCAACTGTTAACTTCGACAGACTCTTCGCTAAAGAAAGGTTCATCGATTTAGTCATCGAATATTGGGGCATTTCCCCCGAAGGCATAACTGCTTCTTCACTCGCAATAAAGATAATGCGTCCAAAATCTTGGGCTAACATTGCAGGTAAATAATGTTTTGCCAACCGATTGCCAGACAACACGTTCACTTTAAAGAAGCGTTCCCAAGTTGCATCGTCAATCTCATCGTAAGCCATTGGCCCAAAGATTCCCATATTGTTGACCAATACGTCAACCGTTGGAATTTGTTGAAACATTTTGTCAGCTTGCTGCGGATCACTAATATCATACGGTGCCGCCACTGGATGAGTTGTTGGGTATGCCGCTGCGAGTTCATCCACAACCGCTGCCACCGTATCTGTGCGGCAACCATTAATGACCACATCCGCGCCTTCCTTGGCAAATGCTACCGCAATTGCCCGTCCGATTCCCTTAGTCGAACCAGTGACCAAGACCCGTTTCCCTGCTAATCCCATTTCCATGCTCAAAGTTCCTCCGTTCTAATTTAAATTGCCTGTTAAGTTTAGCTAGTTCGATCAATAAACACAAATAATCGGTCCTCACGGGTATTAATCTAACTCGTTTATTTCCCGGGTAATAATCGCAAAAAAAGCACACCAGTCTCCTGGCATGCTAATTATGTACGCATCTTAATCCGCGCTTGATTTCGCATATTCTTCTAACACTGGCATAACGTAGCGTTGTTCTGCTTGCTTACGTGCCATGATGGCATCATCCATATCAGCAAACTGCTGATTCAAAACTAAGCGGCCCCGATACATTAACCGTGCGACCCACTTCTGTGAGCATCGGTCAAAGGAAACACCAATGACCCCGCTCCGATTCCGGCTATTCGGTTTCAATCGATCGACCGAAGTTCCTTGATAAAGCGGTAAGTTATCACTACGTCCCATATTTTTACGGGTTTGCGGATTTTCAAAAATATTCTTTCGACTAACATCTGCCCGTAAACAGCCACAGCTCTTCGTAATCCCTTTCCGTAACCGATAACTATCGACAACTACTTGTCGTCCACATGAACACTGACACAACCACCGTGCATTACCATTCGGCGCACTTTCAGCCCGTTCGATAACGGTCAAACGGCTGAAAGTCTCACCAGTTAAATCCTTAAGTCGCATCAAAATCACCTCACTAAGCTTTCTGTGTAATCAGCTCAATTGTCTTCAACACAATCGAGCTTGTACTATTTAAGTTAACCCGATTATATGAAATATTTGTGACGAATAAAAAAACTTTTATAGTAAAATTCGCGCAATATCCATTAATTTCCAGCTGATTAACTAACACTCAACCTATTCCAGCTTTGTCTTTTATTTAGAATACTACTATTATGATTATATGTCACTTTTTATCATTTATATTATCATCAGACCGGTAAACACAAAAAAAACGTTAGTCTCAGAATAGTCTAACGTTTTATATGTTAATTGTACAAACAATTATTGCCAATCACACAAACCAGCCCAGTGGCGCGAGCCCTAACCAGCTCAGAACGTTGACGTTAGTGTCAGTCGCAATGAACGGTCGTAAAGTCTGTTTGATTTCTGCCGCGTTGGCTAGCGTTTGTAGATCATACCAATACTGGCCCTTTTTACTATGACCAACTAAGGTCCACCGACCTAACGACTTTAATGCCGGTTCCTCGGTGTCAAGATCAGCAGTCAATGCGCTCACAAAAACGTGCATCGTCGGCATCCAGGCCCCGTCGTACTGTTCAGTGTCACGCCGTAACTGGCTGATTTGATTCTGCAAACGATGTGCCGTCCGATACAGTCCTAATACCGCGAGAAGTCCTACTAACAGCATTAGCATCCAGACGCCTATTAAATCTGTATCACCCTGATGAAGGATCAGTATCAAAAACAATCCCCATACCACAACCCCTGCATAAAGACTGAGGTTGATCGTATTCATCGCCTGAGCACGTAACTGCAAAGCTACTTCCAAACGAACCTTAGGATCAGTTGGTGCCATTGTCGTTTGCTGTAATGCTGGTTGGTCGCTGCCGGTATACACAATCTTAACATCTGGTTGCTGTACTTGCACTTGGGCGAGAACTTGAAACGCGCTGTTACTGTTGCTCATGTCAGCCGCGATTGCTTGCGGCACATACTCACTAAAGACCCGATAAATCGTCGGCACTTTTTTAAACTGATACCAATTTCCATGAATAGCCATCAATAAATAGCGTCGCTGCGCTTGCGCATTCAGCCATGCCAACTCCTATTCAGAACCTTTGATCAAAAATCGATGCCGCCACATACCTACCACTTCCATTTTAAAAGTTTAAACAAATCCAATTGGTGCCAATCCCAGCCAACTTACAATCGATACAGAAACGCTATCTCCCACAATTAGCTGTAGCGATTGCTTGATTTCCGCAGCACTTGCCAGCGTCTTCAAGTCGTACCAGTACATCCCGTGATGATCTTGACCGACGTAAGCCCACGCCCCTAGACCAGCCACTTTTTCTGTATCCAGCTCGGTGGACATGTTTTTCAGGAAAACGTGCATCGTTGGCCGCCAAGCATCATCATATTGTTGCGTAATGACTCGCAGCGCATTCGCCTGTTTATGCAGCCGACTTGCTTGCCATGCAGGATAGAAGGTAAATAGCAACCATGCTAGCATTCCCCAACTGGCCACGTTATCACTCACATTCAGGCTAATCACGATCACGGCCAGTATCAGACCAACCACTAACCTAATATTCATGACATTTAACAAGTGTCCCCGTTGCGCCAGTGCAATTTTCAACTGCAACGGTGCGTCCTGACGATCCACTCGCGCCCCCTGCAACTCAGTCTGAGCCGTGCCCGTATAAATCACCTGTACGGCTGGTTTCGTCAATTGTAGCCGTGCTAACAATTTGAACGGTGTGTGCTGGTCGTCGATTTCAGTTGCAACATTGCCGCTTACATATTCACTAAAGACTTGATACCGCGTCGCCGTTTTTTGAAATTGATACCAGTTCCCCCTGATACGCCGCAGTAATTGCCCGCGTTGTACCTGCTGATTGAGCCATCGCAATTCCTGCTCTGAGCCTTTGACTGCCATTTGATAACGCCACATATACTCACTTCCCCGTTAAATTAACCCATTACAATCCCGCCTGCTCACAAATCTGATTCAATAATTGCAGTCGTTTTCGTTCAGCCGCCAAAACCGATTCACCACTCCCCGTGATTTCATAGGTATGCACGTCATTTTCGTCGACTCGTTCCGTCATTAAATAATCCTTCGTCATGGCATGCAAATTCGTAAATAAGGTTCCTAATCCTAGCTGTAGTTGATTATTGGTCATTTCAGCGATTTTTGCCGGAATCGCTTCACTGGTAATCGGCTGGCGAACACTGACTAACACTAAGAACGCTGCTTCCGTCATTGGTTCATACTTATCAATTAATCGTTGATAAAAGTTAGCTGGCATATTTTCATCCCCCTTAATCAGATTATTGAAGCGCTTTCTTTTTCAATCAATTTAATTATGGGCCACCGTTTTCTTGAATGCAACTCTCCAGAATAATTTCCACAAAAAATCGGTAGCCACTGATTAACGCGGTTACCGATTGCTTTAATGAATTTGAACATCCGCTACGACCGTACTTGTCTCGTATGGGAAATGTGATTCGGAGACTTCAAAGGGTTGACCATCATCCATGTAACTAATCTGATTAATGACCAACACGGGATCATTCAGAGTCGCGCCCATTGCGGCAACGTCATCAGCCGTCACTCGGGCTGCCGAGATAATACGGTGTGAACCCGCGATTTTCTTGCCACTATGTTGCTCTAAGTAACCGTAGACCGAGCCTTCGAGGACTTGCTTCGTCAACGTCACGATACTCGTTGGCATAATCGTATGCTCATACGCCCACACCTTACCATCAACGTAGCGGGTCCGCCGAATAACGTACACCGGATCCATCTCATCGATTAACAACTGTTCCGCTTCCCGCTTAGTAGGCAAGCGAGCTTGTAATTCCAACACCTTACTCGTCACCTTTTTACCGGCATTCGTTTGCGTTGTTCCCAGGGGCTTGTCTACCAGCGTTTCTTGGCGCCGTTCAGTCAAGCCAAAGTCCTTGCGAACAAAGGTCCCCGCGCCACGCTTGGAGTAAACCATCCCTTCAATAATCAGTAATTGAATGGCCTTGTGAATCGTAATTCGTGTCGTATCAAAAGTTTCAGCTAATTTATTCTGGTCGGGCATCAATTCGCCCGGCGTATATTTACCGGATTTTATGTCTTGTCGCAGACTATCCGCAATCGTTTCATACTTATAAGCCAAACTACTCACATCCCCTTCATCATTTGGTCTTGTCAACTAGTTTACCCCTTTTAGTAGCTAATTGAAATCATTTGTATATACTTTTATTGGCTTTGTTTAATTAACGACCAATCCAACTAATCATCAGCATCCGTCACTGACCGTATAGCCGAATGAATCAGCGCATTTGACCACCATTTAATCAGCTGTTCCCGATTTTCCCGTTCAATCTCGATGTAACCGGCTACATCCGTTCGGTTTTACTTGCACCCCCACAGACTTTGGCGTATGCTTTAATAGTTAAATTCAGATTAGAAAAAGCTGTGACAAGATGAGTAAACTAATTCTCGTGCTTAGAGAGTCGTATTTTTGGTGCAAAACGATGACGTGGTTAGTTGAAAATGGTCTTGAAGAAGCTACTGGGGCCATCTCAGTCGGAGCGATCCGTTACGATCATGATAAGTCCCTGTGGGAAAATCTCGGTGGTAACACGCAAACGCGTCCTAGAAAGCATTCGCTTTTAGGCGCGTTTTTTTATGACCATAACTGATCTGAAATTAACGCCTGTTCGCTTTTATTAATGGTTATTAGAACTTATTCATTCTCAATACTTAAGGAGTGTTACACTATGCAAAACAAGCAATCCAATTCAATTCGTACCGTCGTGGCTACCGGGATCGGCGCCGCCGTTATTTTTGTTCTCATGAAATTTGTCGCCATTCCAACGGGTGTGCCGAATACCCAGGTTAACGTCGCGATGGGGTTTTTAGCCTTACTAGGTGCCATCTTTGGTCCCGTTGCAGCTGGTTTAGCCGTGTTCATCGGTCACGCCTTAAACGACTTCGTAACTTATGGTTCGCCTTGGTGGACCTGGGTCATCGTTGATGGTCTGATTGGGGTTGCCTTCGGACTAGCTAAAAATCGGCTCAAGATTGAAAATGGCGTGCTAGGAACGGCAAAATTAGTCTGGTTTAACATTTACCAAATCATCGTCAACTTTATTGGTTGGGTGCTTTTAGCACCAACTGGTGATATTATTATTTATCATGAACCGGCCAACAAAGTTTACCTTCAAGGTGTCATTACTTGGATCGCCGATTCCATCTCAGTTGCCATCATTGGGACCATCCTACTAGTCTTGTACGCCCGGACGCGGACCCAACGTGGGAGCTTAACAAAGGAACGTTAATAACATGAGCGCACCCATCATTAGCTTTAAAAATTTCTCTTTTCAATATAATAGCCAAACGGAACCAACTTTACGTGATATTAATCTGGATATTTACCCCGGTGAAAAAGTGTTGATTGCTGGACCTTCTGGCTCCGGTAAATCTACATTAGGCCGGTGTTTGAACGGCTTGATTCCACAATCCTATCCAGGAACAGTGACGGGCCAAGCAAGGATTGCTGGTCAAACCATTACTGAGAGCTCCATTTTTGCATTATCCCAAGACGTCGGTACGGTACTGCAAGATCCTGATAGTCAGTTCGTCGGTTTGACTGTCGTCGAAGATATGGCTTTCTCATTGGAAAATGATCAGCAGACCCAACCGGCCATGCGACAAGCAACTGAACAGTGGGCCCAAACTTTAGACCTCCAAGACTTATTGACTCACCGCCCGCAGGAATTATCTGGTGGGCAAAAGCAACGGGTCGCCATGGCTGGTGTTCTGATCGACAATAGTAAAATCCTATTATTTGATGAACCGCTAGCGAGTCTTGATCCGGCATCGGGTAAAGCCTCGATGGCACTCATTGATCAACTGACTCATACGCAGGACCTGACCGTCATCATTATCGAGCACCGCATCGAGGACGTGTTACAGCAACCAATCGACCGGCTGATTGTCATGCAAGACGGCGCGATCGTCGCTAACGACCGGCCGGAAACGATTTTGCGGCAATCACTCATGACTCAACTCGGGCTGCGCGAACCATTATACCTTTCAGCGCTCAAACTAGCCGGTGTTGATCTAGCAACTTGCCAACACTTGGATAACCTCCAAGCCTTACAAGTACCCGACCTCACCGCGACGTTGCAAAACTGGACCGCCGGCGTACAACTACAGTCGCCCACCGTTCATGACCAACCGTTACTCGCAATTGAGCACCTGACATTCGGGTACGATCCCGCCAAACCAATCATCAACGATATCACCGTCACGCTTCATCAGGGTGAAATGATTAGTCTAGTGGGTCAAAACGGGACTGGTAAGTCAACATTGAGCAATCTGATTACTGGGTTTTTGGTGCCACAGTCCGGCAAAATGCGATTTAACGGTCATCCCCTAGCTGACCAATCAGTCAAAGAACGTGCCGATCAAATTCGTTATATCCTTCAGGACCCCAATCAAATGATCTCTAAAACGATGATTTTTGATGAAGTTGCTGCCGGTTTGGTCCTCCGAGGTGTCGCTGACGATGAAGTAAAGCGCCGTGTCCAGGCCGTTCTGAAGGTCTGTGGTCTCTATGAGTTTCGCCACTGGCCTATTTCTGCGCTCAGTTTCGGTCAAAAGAAACGGGTCACGATTGCGGCCATCCTCGTATTAGAACCAGCCATGCTAATTCTTGATGAGCCTACTGCGGGCCAAGACTTGCAACACTATACTGAAATGATGACCTTCTTAACTAAGATCAATCAGGAACAACACATGACGATTATGTTGATCACGCACGATATGCACCTAATGCTAGAATACACGGATCGCACGATTGTGTTGGGCCACGGCAACATTTTGATGGATGCTCGCCCAGCCGATGTGTTGACCAACGCATCCATTATTCAGCAAGCTTCCTTAGCCAAGACAAGTTTATACACCCTGGCGGAAACGCACCATTTAAACCCGACAGAATTCGTCGCAAAATTTGTTCAGGCTGAACGGGAGGCGCGCTAAGATGCAACATGAATTATTGATCGGGTACAACGACCGCCATACTTTTCTAAACCGGCTTAGCGGTAGCACTAAACTACTCTGCTTTGTTGGCTTATCAGTTATCGGGATGATGACTTACGACACGCGTTACTTAATCGGGGTGATGATTTTTTCACTGATTCTATTCCGCTTTTCAAAAATTCATTACCGCGATATCGCGTTCGTGCTTAACGTTATTATTGGTTTTTCCGTTTTAAACTTAGTGATGGTGTACGTCTTTGCGCCTCATTATGGCGTCTCGATTTATGGTACCGAACACTTACTACTGGGATCTGCTGATCACTATTTTAACTTGACAGCCGAACAACTTTTTTATGAATTTAATTTGTTATTAAAGTACACGTTTGCCGTGCCACTCGCCCTGATTTTTCTCATGACGACTAATCCCAGCGAATTTGCTGCGAGTCTCAATAAGATTGGAATTTCCTATCGTATCAGCTATTCCGTAGCGATTGCACTACGTTACATTCCAGACGTTCAAGCTGATTACCGTACTATCAGTCTGGCACAACAGGCTCGGGGGTTTGAAATGTCGAAAAAAGCGCATTTTATGACCCGTATTCGTGGCGGCATCCAAATTCTGCTTCCATTGATTTTTTCAAGCTTAGATCGAATCGAAACCATTAGTCAGGCGATGGAATTGCGACGCTTCGGTAAGGGAAAACAGCGCACATGGTACATGGCCCAACGCTTTAAACGTAACGACTATCTGGCGTTAACGTTAGTTGCTCTGCTGATCATCCTCGGCATCGCCCTCTTTAAGGTCAACGGTGGCCGTTTCTGGAATCCGTTTAAGGCATAACGTTTCATCATAATTTTCCAAAAAACTTCGTCGACCATGCTTATCGATGAAGTTTTTTGTTTGCATCTACCTATCAAGCCTCACCTGATTTAACAACAGCAACAGCAACAATCCCCTTATTCCACACGCACCATCCTGTTATGCCAAGATTAACTAAAACCAGCGACTTTAAAATTGAAAAAACAAATTTCAACCGCTAAACTGAAACTAGATCTTACAAAAAGTAAGCAAAACTAGCTTGAAAGGATGTTTTATTGTGACTAGTTTTAACGAACCACTCAAATTCAAATCTGGCGTTACACTACGCAACCGCCTAATGATGTCGCCCATGACGACGACTCAAAGCTTTTACAATGGTAGTATCACCCATGACGAAATCGACTACTACACACAACGAGCTACTGGCTTAGGTGCCGTGATTACGGGTGCTGCCAACGTCGAAGATCTCGGTAAGGGTTGGCATGGCGAGCTTAGTATCGCGCATGACACGATGCTGCCCGGTCTAAGTGCACTTGCTCATGGCATTCAAAGTCAAGGTACCAAAGCTATCGTTCAAATCTTCCACGCCGGTCGAATGACGCATCGAGCCGTCTTAAATGGCGAACAGATTGTCTCTGCCAGTGCCGTTGCGGCCCTTCGTGACGATGCGGAAACACCGCGAGCAATGTCGATTGACGAGATCCACGCAACAATTTCAGCATTCGGTGAAGCAACTCGGCGCGCGATTCAAGCCGGCTTTGATGGGATTGAATTACACGGTGCCAATACCTATTTGATCCAACAGTTCTTCTCACCACATAGTAATCGCCGCACCGATGAATACGGTGGTCGCACGCCGCAAGAACGGTTCCGCTTTATTGATGAATTATTAAAGGCCGTCTTTGCAGCTGTTGACCAATATGCGGACCGGCCCTTCATCGTTG
Organism: Lactiplantibacillus sp. ME-2; assembly: GCF_022549155.1. Classification (NCBI taxonomy): domain Bacteria; kingdom Bacillati; phylum Bacillota; class Bacilli; order Lactobacillales; family Lactobacillaceae; genus Lactiplantibacillus; species Lactiplantibacillus sp. ME-2. Next base: position 5,301 of record NZ_JAKZEQ010000033.1, on the reverse strand, counting down.
GCTATCGTTTCTCACCAGAAGAATTCGAAGAACCAGGTATTCGGCTTGAAGATACCCTTTGGTTACTCTCACAACTACGGGAAAGTCGATTAGATTACGTTCATGTCTCACTCAACAACTATGACCGTGTTTCACGAGACCCGCAGTATCAAGATAAATCCATCATGACCTACGTGCACGAAGCGTTACAAGGTAAATTGCCACTAGTTGGTGTTGGTGGCGTCCGGACCCGCGACGATGTCAAGACTGTGTTACAAACTGCCGAACTAGTCGCAGTGGGCCAACAATTACTTTATGATCCAACTTGGGCCGTCAAACTCGCTAAAAACGCTGACAACACCATGGTTACGGCACCATTTGAAGAAGCCGTTGAGGTCACACCACTTAGCCGGCCGCTGTATGAATTTGCAGCCTCGCGCTATCACAGCGTCATTAATAGTTAACCTGTCAGCCGAATTAAAAACGTCCACTGAAAAAATCAGTGGGCGTTTTTATGTTTCACGTGAAACATTTAGACTTTCAATAACCAATTCAGTTGTTGTAACGCACGCTGATGGTCACCTTGATATTGACGCGCAATATAGTAATAGGCTAACGTTTCATGGGCCGTTGCTTGCCGGTCGACGGGCAATTGATACTGTTGGTCAAAGACCTGTTCAAATGCTTCTAATGTCGGCGCAGCTGGCTGTTCACGCAAACAAAACTGTCGTAATTCCGATCTAGTCATCCGGTCACGGGCAATCGGTTGGCGGTCTTCATGCGCAGCCAAACGTTGCTGTAGTGCTGCTTGCATACCGGCATCCGCATTGTCCGCAAGCCACTGTTGAGTTTGTGGCATTGTCGTTTGCATGGCTAATTGTTCAAACCAAGCCAGCGACAATGATTGGCCCCACCGGGTCGTCAATAAGTGCTCCCAATCCGCACGTTGGGTCGCCTGCTGATGATACTGCCAGCCCCAACAACTATTGAAGACATCGTCATAAAAACGCGTCGTTTGTTGTTCATCTAGCTGTTGAGTCACCTGATTAAGTGCGGCAACGAACTGATGATCAAGCATGGCTAGGCGCCGAACTTGAATCTTCCCAGTCTGTCGATATTCAGTCACCATTTGCCCGAATTGATAAGAGTTCACCAAAGGGCGTTCGGTCGCTGGTGGCGTGATTTTTTCAAACTGTTGCTTCGCCATCGGTCGTTCCGGACGCATCACAATAATGGCCGCCAGCTGCTGTAAATAACATTGATAGGCGTGACTCTGGCGCAAGGTTTGCTCGGCCTTCACAGCACTTTGCTGCGCTTGTGCCTGGCGTTGTTGTTGATTAGTCACAATTGCTTGACGGGCCGCCCGCTCAGCCGCTTCAATCACCGTTTGTTCATCATGGACTAACCGCTGATAGGTTTGTTCAGCGGGCTTTAGTTCCTGTAATGGTAGCTGCTTGGTACGACGTTTTAGGTACGTCGTGACGGTTTGCGTCGTTGTTTGTCGCAACTTGCGCGCTTGGGGCGCTTGCTCAGCCGGTAATTGTGGTAGCCACGGCTGAGCAAACATGATCGTTGGCACTGTTGGTACAGCGGTAGTCAGCGTCTGATACTGGGCCACCGCATAAAAGTTATCTTCTGTTGTAATCACCATCAAGTAACGCGTTTCGGCGTTCATGAACTTTTTGACGCATTCAGAACCGACAATCAACTCACGATGATTATGCTTGTTTTGAACATGGTACTCATAACGAACCGGCTTATGACACAATTCGCAATGATGCCATGCTTGTCGGCTTTCATTCGGGTTAACAACGTACGGCAGACTCGCCAAAAGTTGCCACTCATGACTACAGTCGGTCAACCACTGTGCATGATCTTGTAAAATCAAGTTACGGACAGTCGGTTTCAAGAAATCACTGTCAGCCTTTACCGTTACGTGTGCGCGTAATAACGCACTAATTTGTTGGAGCGTGGTCCGCCGTCGAGCTCGTTCACTTAACAGAAAGAAACGATTTTCAGCGGGGGTTATTAAAGTTGTTGCTGCCGGCAATGCCGCCCACCCCTTTCAGTAAAAATACCGTTCTAGCATACCATAACTTTCCCATTCAGTGCGAACGTTAGTTCTAAAATCTCGGTCACTCTCATTAACCCAACGGTTACTCCCACCGCGGTTCGTTTGTTATCAAGCCTTTATTGATTGCATTCAAATTCACCCACTTTTTGATAATTTTATTGATATTACGATTGTTGCAAAGCAGTCAAGGTGCTAAACTATCTTCGAATCAAAAAAGATTCACTTTAAGGGGGATTTTGAAATGAAAAAATTAACATCAGTCGTTGCAACACTTGCTTTGGCATTACCATTGGCTGCCAGCCCGTTTGCCATGACCACCACGGCTAATGCCGCCACGGTAACCCCAAAAGCCACTACCCATGCACTCACTAAAGCGACCCACTTCCCCGCCATCACAATGCACGCGAAGGCCGCCACGACTTTGAATACAATTCACTTTGCCGCCGATCGGGCAATCGCCTTTGTTAGCCCGGCCAAAGCAAAACTCAGCACTAAAAAGACTTACACGGTAACTAAGACGATTACTTTAGCAACCGGCAAACATACGTCGGCCACATATTACCTCATTAGTGAACACGGTAAGGCCCTCGGCTGGGCTAAAGCCACCACGATGATTAAAGGGAACGCCCCGACCGCTAAATTAAAAGCGACCAAGAAAACCCCGAAGACTAAGTTGACAATTACTAAGAAGACCACCAAGCAGGCTGGACCTAAAGCCACCAGTGCTAAGAAAGCAACGCCTAAAATCAAAGCCTCTAAAAAGGTAATCAAATTGACAAAGCAGACGACCACCAAGGCAAAATCAACGAAGCTAACGATCAAGCACCCTAAGGCAAGTATCAAACCAACTAAAAAGGTAACGACTCTCGCCACTAAAAAAACGTTAGCCCAACCAACGAAAACTAAGAAGATGGCACCACAATTAATCAAAAAGACCGCCAAGCAAAACGCTAAAAAGGCACCCAAACTTGCAACCAAAAAGCATCTCACGGTCAAAACCACTACTAAACACACACCGTCTAAATTAACACCTAAAGCAGCTGCTAAAATTTGATCAACCACTAAATTGCTTAGCAACCTGATCCTGTTAATGACGGCGTCTCAACGAGCCGTTACTACTGATCGTGATGCACACTAAAACGCTCCCTATGAAAGTCATCTTTCATGGGGAGCGTTTTTACATCATGCCATCATCAGCATTAACCACTGACAGGCCAGCATTTAATTAATCAAACATCTTCTTAGTTGCCTTGAGCAAGGTCTTTGGATCCTTATCGTACCGTGGTGTCTTGACCAAGTTATCCATTGGGACCCCAGCAAAGTGATAAGCGGCAATCTCACCAGAGCGGACCGCACTCTGTTCCGTGAAGATCATCTGGTATGGTTGTTCCGCAAATTCACCCGTAAAGGCTAGGTTCGTTGAGTGCTTTGGTAAGACTTCTGGCCGATCAGACTTAGCCCGGTTATTAAAGAGTGCGGAAGCATATGGCATGTATACCGGAATATTGTTCACGATACTGTCCAAAATTTCCTTTTCCTTGTCCTTAATATTGCCTGGACCCGGATCTACTTTGGAAAGTTGACCAATTAATTCTTGAGCCATTTCCTTACCCGTCATCTTGATATACGGCTTGTTAACAAACTCACCTTGACGCCGTGGATACAAGAAGTAGCCCCACAGAACTGTTTCGTTTGGTTGCTGTGTCGTAAAGTGTGGTTGGTGGTGCACCACGATCGACATATTAACATCCTTTTGGTTCAACGGCGTAATTGGCGTAGTTGATAAGAAGGAGTTCAACGCATTCCCGGGTTCCTGGGTGGTGATCCGAACGATTTCATTTAAGAATAAATGATTCTTAGTCGTCAACGTGAAGCTGACCCATTCGCTAGCATTCCGATCGTTGAAGAACTTATCTGGCGTCCCTAAGTTATAGAACCGCTCAGTAGCCTTCTTCCACAAACTAGCACTAACACCATAATCCATATTTTCAGGAGCAGGCGTGTTGTAATCACCCATCGTTGCAGAATCGGTAATTGAACCGTTAGTGAAGATCACCGCTGTGTCCTCATCAACTTCAACTTCTTCCGTTTCGCCAGTCTGCGCATCCTCAATGACTAAGCCAGTCACCGTAATTTCGTCTTGCATTGGCGTGTCTTTAAATTGCCAATCCTTAACAATCTTATTATCAATGAAAGTCACACCTTGCCCTTGCAAGTACTTAATTAATGGCAAAATCATGCTTTCGAATTGATTGTAACGCGTCCGGTTGACACCAACTAAGTGTTCAATTTGTGTAAATTCATAAATCATTTGATGCATGTAACGCCGCAGTTCTTGAGCAGAGCTTTGCGTTCTAAAGGCAAAGGTTGTTTCCCACATATACCAGAAATTCGTTTGGAACATATGCGGATCATCCTTGAAGTACTCAGCAATCGAAACGTTGTCGAGCTTCGTTTCTTCACTATCTGGCATCATGATCAACTTAGTCAGCAAAGTCCGATCCTTATTATTGAATCCTAACTTACCAGCATTAATAATGCCTTTACCACCCTGCATCAAGCGGGCAATATCATACGTCCGATGTTTCGCATCAAAATCACGCGTATCTTCGGCCGCCGTCATCCCCGGTTCAGTTACCGATGGAATCCGGTCCAATAAATCCATTAAGTCAACGTACGTCCGGTAATTCAGCATCCGACCACCCCGGGCAACATACCCAGTCGTGTTAGCCATCGGATGATTCTTATTCCAATACTCATTGGTAAAATCAGTCGTGGCACCACCATCATTCGCACCGTGCATATCAACACCATAGAATGTGATGTCCTTACCATCCCAATGACCATCTTGAATCAAGTAGACCGCCGCAGCCATATTTGATAGCCCGGCACCAATCATAATTGCTTTACTTTTAACCATAAATAACGCCCCCAAAATAGGTAATTAGGTTCTGATAACGCTTACAAGTACATTATACAACTTGGATAGTGATTGTCTAGTTTGAACTGAACTTTTTTGTTTTCTTGCCGCTTTCTTAATATTTGCGCTAGTCAACCAATTTCTGCCCATAGCGTAACACCATTTGATGACTTTTCTCCAATTAAACACATTGCCTTTAACAAATATTACATTTTTTCAAGCGGCTCATTCCCACCACAAGTTCTGCCATTTATGTATGCAAAAAGCGAGCCTTGAAGTGAACCCACAAGTTTGGACAACTAAATTAAGCTGCTAACTGATTGGCAAG
>NZ_JAKZEQ010000032.1:0-43072 GCF_022549155.1 Lactiplantibacillus sp. ME-2 | reverse complement strand
CTTACCGTCCAGAAAGCAGCTTAATAAAGTTGTCCAATTTTAAGGGTTCACTTTAAACTCGCGTGAGTTTAGTCGATTTTTTTATTATTACGTTTACTTATAGCAATCACTATTATAATTATTTATACATCTGCTTAAGCGTACTAATCTCACGAGTCGTGATATGTGCTGCTCGATGCGACTGGTAATACATCACCGCACTCTTATTGTTCTCATGCTCTAGTCCCAGTGCATGTCCCAATTCATGGGTCGCAACGGACAGCTTATATTCTACCGAATGATTGCTGGCTGGAAAGCGATTCGTGTAAATCACACACTTCGCCGAATCCATCCAAGTTGTTCCTTGCGAACCACTTTGATAGTACGTCCGCCAAGTCCGGCCGATTTCCGATCCGGTCGTCTCCGTCTCGTCTTCACTCTCGCCCAACGTAATCTGGGCTTTCGCTTGGTCCTCAGCCTCAACTAACCACACCGCGTTAGTGTTATTCCAACGTTCCACGGCTCGTAGCCAAATCGCTCGATACACCTTGCTGTCACTCGTGATCCGATACGTGATGACCCGACTCTTAAAACGGGCCTTATAGTTCAAAACCTTAGTCCCGTTATTTATATAATCATATTGATAGTTATCCATCTGATCATTGTAGTAGACCTGATCATGCGTCGTATCGTGACCACTAGCCTTATCCGCTTCAACTCGCGACGCATTCGGGTTGATCAGCGTACTGATTTGTGGCGCAAACATCAACAGCATCCCGCAGAAACCCAAGCTCATTATAATTAATAATAATAAATTTTTATGTTTCATCATAACGTTACCCGGCTTTCTGATCAGATTTTTGGCTGTCAAGCGCGCCAAATCGCAACTTTGTCCATCTGATATGTTACAGCGTTCACCATTCTATTACAAGTTATATATTATATTTATTTATGAAAACTGAAGGATTTTATTACATTAAAAATATTTATATTAACTCAAACAGTTATGAAAGCACTGTTATATCAACTTTTTAAGCCCGTATCATTTTTTGAGTACTCGTCGGCAATTATTATCAATGATTATAATTACTTATACTGGGCATTTGTTTAACACTTTAACTAAAAAAGAGCTTCAGCGTCTGCTGAAGCTCTTAACTCAGGCTCGATTAATCTGATAATGGTCTAAAAAAGCAGTCCAGATTAGCACTTACTTTCAATAAAAGTACCGCTTAGGAGAACTATTACTAAATTTAATACTCTTCTTTACCGATAACGTGCAGTTGCTGATCAAGGTGATAACAAATTGGCACCCCGTTAGCAACTTCGACACCATCAATCCCAGTATCACTAATATGCTCTAAATATTTGATCATCGCACGCAACGTACTACCATGCGCCACCACGAGTTGGCTTTGACCGTCTAACAGCCGCGGTGCAATCTCATCGATCCAATAAGGCATGATGCGGTCGTAAGCCATCTTCAAGCTTTCTCCCCGCGGTTCGACGGCGGCACCGTACTTGGTGTAACGTCGATCATGGTCTAGTTCAGCTGGTGTCAACAACGGCGGCACCGTATAAAAGCTCCGCCGCCACTGTTGAACTTGCGCCTTACCGTACTCTTGACGAGTCACATCCTTATTTTGACCACGTAAGGCACCGTAATGTCGTTCATTTAACCGCCACGTCTTATACTCAGGCAGCCATAACTGATCAATTTCACTTAACATAATATTCGCGGTAACGATAGCCCGTTTTAGGACTGAGGTATGCACAGCGCCAAACTGCAGTCCCGTAGCTCGTAATCGCTTGCCAGCTTGATGAGCCTGTGCAATACCCACTGCTGTTAGCGGGACGTCACTCCAACCGGTATACGTATTATCCCGATTGGCCGTACTCTCACCATGGCGAACCAATACTAGTTCTGTCATTCTCTTTCCCACCTACTATCTTCAATACTTCCTATGATAATCGATTTGGTTCATTTTTCAAAGTCACAACCAGCTGTTACGTGCGATAACGCACTTGCCACAAAAAAACGGTCAAGCTGATTAATATCACCCTGACCGTCCACGATTAATTAATTTTCTTGATTTGAAACGGCGTGCGCGGCTTTGATGACATGTTCATCATCAGTGGCGGCCGCTGTTGGCTGCTCAATCGCACCCATCGTATCCCGTTCACGGAACCGATTACCGACAAAGGTCACGACGGAACCAATCAAAATCACAACAATTCCGACCACTGTCGTCCACAAAATTTGTTCATGGAGGATCAACGCTGCTAAGATTGGCGCCAACCCCGGCTTAATGAAGAATACTAGGGAAGCCGTTGAAACATCGGTTTGTTCCATTGCCAAGAAATAAAACGCGAAGCCCCCACCAGTAACACAAACGCCGATAAAAAATAGTAACCAGAAATAGTTGAGATTAACATTCACCAAAACCGGAATGGCAGCAAATTGCCGCAAACCGATGGCCGTCAACCCATTGGCGACAGCCGGAATCTTAGTAATCCAAGCTAAAACTAGAAGTTCAAACGCACCAGCAAAGAAAGTAAAACAAGTCATCGTCAGCCCATTCAAGCCCCGTTTAACAGACCCATAACGCGAGATGATACTGTACAGCCCAAAAGTCACGGCAGACCCGATGGCTAATAGCAGCCCGAGCCCATTCGTCAAATGGGCCGGATTAACAATGATCAACAACCCAATCACAGAAATCACGACGGAGATCAAGTTAGCTCGACCCAACCGTTCTCGCAGAATTAAATAGGAGAATAATAGCGCAAATACCGGATTACAACTAAACAATACGGCCACAGTCGAAGCTTGATCGACCGTAATCGCGAGTTGGTAAAGCGACATACTGACAATGACACACACTAGCCCGGTTAAAGCAAATAGCCGCCAGTCAGCACTCACTAACTTTCGTCCGGTTTGCTTTAATGCCCGCAATGCAAATGGCAGTAACACAATTGCCCCAATAAAAAATCGAATTAGATTCAATTGGATTGGGTTAAAGGCACTGCCGGCCATCTTTAGCGCAATTTCCATCGAACTAAACATTAAGGTCGAAATTGCAATGTAAAGATATGCTTTCTTCACGAAACGTTCGCTTCCTTCTTAATCAAAATTTAATACGCAACGGTTCTCAGTATAGCACCATTTTCACGTGATTTTCAAATCAGCTCAGTATACTACCTCGCTTTTATCCGCGGGAAAACGCCTTTTAACGCGGAATCAGGCGTTATTTTTTTCAATTTTTAATTGCTTTTGAAAACAATTTTCATCAGGCTTGAACCATTCAATGGCATCTTGCCGCCTCAACCATCATCCAGCACGCACTCATCAGCTTGTCATCAAAAACTACCAGCGAGACGTGTTGGGACGGCCCTGAGCAGAAAGTATCTAATTGGTCAAACCTTGTTGACCGAACTAAATTGAGTTTTCATCATTAATAACCAGCAAAAAAGCACCCGCAACGCCTGTCACTAGTGGCACGCATTCGGGTACTTTTAATTTTAAGTCACACAATAATTAACGAATAAAGTTGGCTTGAACGATCACCATCAAAATCGGAATAACGATCAGGCTCAGTAGTGTCGTTTCTGTCACCATGACCGCGGCATAATCGGCATCCGCCCCGTACAGTTTGGAGACAACTGGCGCGTTCGTCATGACAGGCATCGCGGACTGCAGAATGAAGACTTGCTTCATCTCCAATGGAATCGACATCGGAATAAGCATCAGCGTCATCAGTACCGGCGCAAGGATAAAACGCCCAAGTAAAATTCCCAAGCTATCCCGGTCGAAGCGCATGCTGCTTAACCCGGCGTTGGCCATTGAAATCCCAATAAAGATCATGGACAGCGGAATCGTTAGACCGCCGATATATGAGAAATCATCCATCAAGAATTTTGGAACGTGAATGTTTCCTAGAACAAGCAAGACACCAATCATAAATCCTAGTAATGGCGGTGAGAAGATCTTGGTCAGTGTCTGCTTCAAGTCAAACTTAGCGGTGCCAGTACCGTCACGTTGAATCAAGTAAACGCCCAGCGTCCAGAAAATGGTGGTATTGGCCATGTAATAAACTAACACATATGGTAATGCGCTATTCCCAAACAAGGCTTGATTAACCGGTAGCCCAATAAACACCGTATTGGAGTTCAAAAACATGGAGGCAAATAAGCCGCGATGACTCTTTTTAATATTTAAGGCTCGCATCACCCCGAACGAAATACCAAACAAAATAGCCATATTAAGAACTGGAAAACGTAATCCTGGCAACGTTGATAATAATTTATGCGCTGTAAACTGCTTTGTGATCGTTGCAATCATGTAGGCTGGTAGCGCAATTTGAGTGACCAATCGGGCAATCAGCTTAGTCGCACTTTCATTAAACCAGCCCCAGCGTGCCAACAAGTAACCAACTGCAATCATCACGATGATCGTCATGACACCTTGAATACTCTGCACGAATGTCTGTAAAATTTGCACGCTCAGTCTTCCCCTCTTAACAAATTGCTCATCATTGAATATCGCTATCAAGCTATGTAAAATAATAATTCAATGAGAATTATTCAAGTATACCACTGTTTTATGATGGCTTGTACCGTAATTTATAGATGGAAACGTTTGACGCCGGTCACAATATTACTTATAGTGTTCTATAATTGTGTTACTACTGATGCCAGTAATTTTTTGATTATTAAAATCTTTTTAAATTACTAACTTTAAGGACCAATGATTTGCTAAACGTCATAAAATGACTATTGAGGGAAAAATCTAAAGTGATGAGGAACGAATATGTCAGAAAATAACAATGATAATGAAATGGGACCACGCCAACGCCGCTATCGTGAACAGCAACAGCGTAACCCACATTTGAAACCACACAAAAAACGTCCTTGGTTAATTACTTTACTAATCGTCGTTGTCCTGTTGATCGTTACGGGTGGCTGGTGGGGCTATAAGACCTGGAATGCCGCTAAGGATACGATGAATACGACCTACCAGTCGACCGGCTCGACCAAGCTTCGGAATGTTGATGCCGTTATTAAGAAGGGCAAGCCATTCTCGATTCTACTGTTGGGAACTGATACTGGTGCACTAGGTCGCGGCAAGGACTTCTCGGCCCGGACTGATACCATGATTGTTGCGACAATCAATCCTAAAAAAGAAAGTATGACGCTCACTAGTATTCCACGGGATACGCAAGTGATGATCAATGGGCAATCACAAAAAATTAACGCAGCCTACACCATTGGGGGCGCAAGTGGTGCCGTCAAGTCAGTGGAGAAGTTACTGGATGTTCCAATTGACTTCTACGTCTTACTGAACATGGGTGGTTTAAAACAGATCATCAACGCGATGGGCGGCGTGACCGTGACACCTAAGCTGACTTTCAAATACGGTAATGCCAACGTTAAGAAGGGCGTTAAGATCAAACTTAATGGTGCAGCGGCACTTGATTACTCACGGATGCGTTATGACGATCCTCAGGGTGATTATGGTCGTCAAAAACGGCAACGGCAGGTTATTATGGCCATGGTTAGTCAGTCTAACTCACTTGGGTCAATTGCCAATATTGAAAAGATTACGAAAAAACTCGCTAAGAACATGCGCACCGACTTAACTTGGAATGACATGGTCGCACTCGATACGAAGTACAAGAATGCGTCTCACCATGCCAAATCATATACCGTTCAAGGTACTGACGCGACGATCGATGGGCTCTCTTATCAAGTTGCCTCTTCGTCAGAACGTTACAAGAATTCGAAGCGCATCCGTAAAGCGCTGGGACTCTCAAACAGTAATTTAACAGAGTCAGTCTTCTCTGAGACAGCTTCAATTACAACGGGTAGCTCAAGTTCCAGTTCAAGTTCATCAAGTACCACAACGTCTAGTGATACCACTACTTATGGCACTAGTACGACACAAGATACAACGACGCAGGACCAGACCACGACTCAAGATCAAACCACAACTAATCAGTACTAAGCAACTATTAAAAAATGGGTTTCTTCAGAATAAAAATTCTGAGAAACCCATTTTTTGATGATTATTTTTAATTGACCGGCCAAGATTGTAAAAAGTGTTGAAACTTTGTTTCGCGCTGTTCAATTAGATCCGGTGTCGGCAATGCTTCTAGTGCGGTAAGTTGGGTCTCAATCGCCTGGTTGATCGCAGCAACTAATGTCTGATCCTGATGGTCAATAACCAGGTCAACTAAGCCGCGCGACTGCAAAGCGCTAGCTGTCATTGGTAATAAATCGATGGCGTCACTGCTAGTTTGTTGCCCATGTAAAATCGCTGTAACTGCCTCGGGAGAAGCAACGTTGAAAAGTGCATCATCTAGCATGATAATGCGGTTGGCGTTGGCAAAGGCTAACGCCCCACCGCTATGGCCCTCACCGAGAAATACAACAACGTTCGGTACGGTCAGCTGACCAGTCACCGCAATCAAGTCCGCAATGGCCTGACTCTGACCATAGCGTTCCGATTGGGGACTCGCATCAGCACCTGGCATATTGATTAAGCTAACGACCGGCCACCCAAATTTAGCCGCATGGGTTACGACTCTTAACGCCGTGCGATAGCCTGGAACAGTTAATGCCCCCCCGTTTTTTCGACGCCGGCTCGCAATATCAACACCCCGGTCAACGCCCAGAACAGCTAATTGGCGACCAGTAGCAGTGCGCCCAAAGCCCGCCGTCAAAGCCGCATCCTGACCTAATAAACGGTCTCCCCGTTGTTGCGTCATTGTCGGCAATAACGCTTGAATGATAGTCGGCGCACTGATCCGATCAGCCGCCCGTAATCGCTGTAATCGTTTATCCATGGGCTGACCTCCCAATCCCATAATTCGCTAATGCTTGTCCTAGCGTTGACCGCAATTGAGGTCGTTCAACAACTGCATCCACCATGCCATTTTTAAACAGCTGATCCGCCGTTTGAAAATCCGCCGGCAGCTTGACAGGCAAAGTTTGTTGAATGACCCGGGCTCCGGCAAAGCCAATCTTAGCACCCGCTTCTGCGATAATCAGGTCACCCTTAAACGCAAAACTCGCCGATACGCCCCCCATAGTGGGATCTGTCAGCACTGTGATCAAGGGTAACGGCGTTGCTGCTAACCGTGCTAATTCTGCCAGAATCAAATTCATTCCGACCAAGGCATAAACACCTTCTTGCATCCGAGCACCACCTGAGGCGGTCACAATGATCAGTGGTAGCCGTTGGGCCTGCGCCTGTTCACTAGCGTGCAATAAGCGACGTGTGACCGCCGTGTTTAACGTCCCCATCATAAAATGACTATCCATCACTGCTAAGATACAGGGTTGTTGCTCAATCAGGGCCGTTCCACAGACAACAGCCTCGTTTAACCCGGTCTGGCGTTGAGCCCGCCGCAGTTTGTTCGTATAGTCCGGGAATCCCAGCTGATTGACAGGCCGCTCAGTCATCGTCAACGGCTGAAACGCCCCTTCATCGACGAGTTGTTCTAATCGTTGCGCCGTCGTCAATCGTTGCCAATAGTGACAATAAGGACATTGCTGATAAGTGCCCCATTGGCGTTGGTGGACGTGCCGACCGCACTTAGGGCAGGCTTGCCAGGTCCCAGAAGCTGGATAATGACTCATTTCGACGCCTCCCAACGTGCTAGACTGTGAATCGTGTACTGATCATGAATGTAGGCGGGCCGGGCCACCGTTTGCTGTAGAAAAGTTAAGTTCGTCGTGGGTCCCGTCAATGTTACTTGCGCTAAGGCCCGTTGTAAGTTGCGCACGGCTTGCTGACGGTTCGCACCGGTGACCATCAACTTGGCAATCAAACCATCATACATGGTTACTAGCCGATCGCCCTGATGATAATCCGTATCCACTCGTACATCGGCTGGCCAGCTCAGCGTTTCAATCCGCGTCTGCTTAACCGGTAAGGTCGCGGTCAACCGAGCTTCGATCGCCGTACACTTGGGCTGCAAGCCAACATGTTCTGGAAAATCAACCGGGACGCCAGCCGCCTGTTTGATTTGTTCAGCCACAATATCAATTCCGGTGGTTAATTCTGTCACCCCGTGTTCAACCTGTAAACGCGTATTCATTTCCATGAAATAGAACTGACCATCCGCAAATAAGTATTCAATTGTGCCCAAACTTTGATAATGTGTACCCGCTAATAACTGCCGGGACAAATCGTATAAGGTCCGGCGTTGTGTCTCAGTCAAAATACTTGCCGGACTTTCTTCGAGAACCTTTTGCTTGTGCAATTGGAGGCTACAGTCACGATCACCAAGAATGAATAATTTCGTCCCCGTGCCGAGGACTTGAACTTCAATGTGGCGAGCAGTTGTCAGAAATTGCTCTAAATACATCGCATCATTCAAAAAGGACGCAGCAGCTTCTTGACGCGCAGCCCGCAATTGTTGATGGAGTTCATGAACGTTGGTAAGCACTCGAATACCCTTGCCACCGCCACCATAACTGGCTTTCAAAACTAGTGGAAAACCGATCTTGGCGGCCGCGTGTTTAATATCCGGCCATGCTAAGCCCTGTAATGATTGACCTGCTAGTACCGGAACGGCTTGTTGCCGTGCAAAATCCTTAGCACGGGCCTTATCACCCATCAACTTAATTTGCTCAGTCTGCGGGCCAATCCAGGCAATGCCACATTCCGCACACATGGCGGCAAAATCCGCATTTTCAGCTAAAAAACCATATCCCGGGTGAATCGCATCGGCGTGCGTATTAATTGCAGCCATTAGAATCGCTTCGGCATTTAAATACGATCCACTGGCAGCTGCAGGTCCGATACAGACCACTTCATCCGCTAATTGTGTGTAACCCGCATGCCGATCAGCAGTTGAGCAAACGGCGACCGTCTGAATATTCAATTGTTGACAGGCTTTGATAATCCGTACGGCAATTTCACCGCGATTCGCGATTAACAGCTTGCGAAACATAGCTACCGATCCTTTCGCATTGTAAATAACGGTTGTTCGTACTCAACAGTGGCGTCGTCAGCAACTAGTACTGCTGTTAACGTCCCATCGGTCGGACTAACTAATGGATTGAATAATTTCATACTCTCAATCTGGCCTAGTTCTTGACCAGCTGTCAGTGACTGACCAACCTTTAAATCTGGTGCCAAGTGGACCACCCCGACCATCGGACTCGGCAGTGTAACGACTTCATCTTCAGTCTCCGCAACTGTGCTGGCAGGCGTAGCGGCTACGGGAGTTACCGTTTCTGAAGCTAACGCTGGTTTTGTCACTTCAATCTCCAAGTCGCCGGCTTTAACACGAATTTGCTGATAACCCTGTCGCGCGTATTTCTCAACTAATCGATCTAAATCTTTTAATTCCATCTGCACACCCCTACTTCTTGATCAAGACTGAGCCATATGCTAGCCCGCCACCAAATGCTGTTAACAGCACTGGCCCAGTTAAGGTATCAAAAACATTGGCTAAGGCCATTGCCACCCCAGCTGAGGACGTATTACCATAATGATCAACATTATGTGGAAACTTCGTCATTGGTAACGCCAAGTTAGCCGCAATTTTTTCAATGATCCGTAAATTAGCTTGATGACAGATCACGTATTGTAAATCACTGGGTGTCAGTTGCGCACTCGCAATTAACCCACGCATCTGTTCTGGAACAACCGTCGTGGCAAATTGAAAAACATCCCGTCCAACTTGGTAAAACGCATCCGTTTGCGGGTAGTTCGTTGCGGCAACTTCAGTAATCGGCCGTACTCGTCCAGAGTGAATGACCGTAGCGTTTCCTTGCGATTCTAATTTCTCAGCGATCAAGCTGTTTTCATCTGGATTGTCAGTAGCTTGTAATAACGCGCCACCAGCACCGTCCCCAAAGAAGACGGCTGCCGTCCGGTCTTGAAAGTCCATCATCTTGGAATTAACTTCCGCACTGATCACCATCACATTTTGGTATTGCCCACTGCGAATAAACTTGTCAGCCGTTGCTAGGCCAAACGTGAACCCAGCACACGCTGCACTCAGGTCGAACGCAAACGCATTATCAGCGCCAATATTAGCTTGCACTAAACAAGCCGTCGCAGGTGTTAAGGCATCGGGCGTAATTGTCGTAACTAGGATCAAATCAATGGCACTGGCAGCTAAACCACTTTTTTGTAGTAACTGATGGGCGACCTGGGTGGCTAAATCCGAGGTGTTTTCATCATTCATCGCGTAGTGTCGGGTTTTAATCCCAGTATGCGCCTGAATCCATTCGTCGCTAGTGTCCATAATGGCTGCTAATTCGTCATTATCAACAACGCGTCCCGGAACATATTGTCCCATGGCGGTTAATTTTGTATAAGTTGGCATTTTTAAACCCCCGCTACTTTCCGTTTCGATTAGTTTAATTTTATCAATAAAAGCCTATCCGTCAAAGTTTACGGCTGTATTTTTGGTAAATCCTTAGAAACCTAGCCAAAATGAAAGAACAGTGGTGCCCATAACCGACACACCACTGTCCATCATAACTTTGTTAATACTTATCTGGCGCCATAAAGCCATTTTTAGCTAATAGCGTCATCACATCAACCCGTTTATCCGTCGGGACTTTCTGCGCAAACACCTTTAATCCCGCTGCTTGTAACGCATATAATGCCCGTGCTTCGGCTTGACCGATTGCAATAGCATTGGTGACCATCACCATGCCCGCTGAAAAAGCTAGACTACCAATATCAATGCCCGTTTTGCTAAAATCAAGTCCCCCCGCTACTAAGCGCGCCATGTTCTGGGGCGTATCAGTTAGGATTAGTGGCTTTACTTCATCAAATAGCGAGTCTTGATAAATCTCGATCATTTTGTCAACTGTAATCACATTAGCTTTCACACCAGGGGGCGCGGCTTGCACAATTAGAATCTTGCGAAGTGCATCCTGGGCAACTTCGTCTGAGACGACCAAAATACGGTTAGGACTGACCGTCTTGGTCCACACCGTGGCAACTTGCCCGTGGAGTAGCCGACTATCAATGCGTGCTAAACGAATATCCATCGTCATAGCGGCTCATCTTCCCCATCGTCCTGTAACAACTTGAGATGCTTAATCCCAATCTTTCCAGTCTCTTCAAGGTGGGCAATCACCTCATCAATTGGCTTATCACGAACAGTGTAAGCCTCAATCAGCATTGGCAGATTCAGACCGGTAATCAGACCCATGCGCTCTGTATGTTCGGCAACGATCCGACTAGCGGCGTTAAATGGCGAACCGCCCCATAGGTCAACCAAGAATAAAACTTGATCATCCGCGTCAAACCGGGCAACCGCAGCAGCTAATTTATCAGCTAATTCATTAGGTTCTTCGTCTAGTTGAAAGGTAACCGTTTGGACCTTATCTTGCTTGCCAAAGATCATGTAGGATGAATCGACAACGCCCTGCGCAAAACTCCCATGACTGACAACGACAAATGCTAACATCTACTTTCCCTCCTCAGTCGGTTAAATCTACTCAATAAGATACATGCAAAAAGCATGCCAAGTTAGTGTATCAACTCATCGCGACCTTTGCCTGATGAGTCTCCAATAATTGCACAATATAATAATTTTCAGCATCTGAGAAGGTTAACTGTAGTTGATCTGTCAATTGCTGATTGGCCTGTTGCACAAGTGGGTACCACTTCGATGCCATAATGTCTGGCATCTCTTCGGTGGGTGCCGAAATTTCATCTTTGATGGCCGTTCGTTCTAGCGCACCCGCTAAGTGCATAATCAAATCAATGCGAAAAGCATTCGTCATTACACCATCCAAGTGCGTCGCAATCACTTCGCTATACTCCCATAAAATTCCCGTTAACTTCTTAGGATTTAAAAACGTGAAGTAATCGCCTAAGTACCGTTCGCAGAGTTCCGGTGTCAACTGCTGACTTTCTTCCGCCATGGTCTGTGGCGAATCGATACCCGTCGCTAACTGGTCAATAAACTTTTCGCCACCACCTTGTAGCAATTCTTCCAATGAAATAAAAGGGACGTCTAATTCGGGTTTTGTAATCCCAGTTGCCGCAATGATTTGATAATTTTGACTGATTTGTTGTATCCGTGTCTTCATTTCGACCACTGAGATTGGGAATACCGTAATACCTTCGATAAAGTTTTGAGCTAATAAACTGTCTAAAATTGACTTGATACGTTCAGCCGTCCCAACGCCGGTCGCACAAATTGCAATAATCGCCCGTTGTGCCGTCTTATCCGTCGCTAAGGCGGGCTTGACTGTTGCGCGCTGACTATCCGTTGGTAGGTTCCGTGAAATTCGCGAATAACCTTTGAAACCAACGAGCTCCTGATACATAGAATCCAGATCACTATCGACCAGTCTAGCCTTCCGAACGGCTTCCAAAACAACCGGCGTGGTCACCATGTCAATCGTTCGCGTCGCAATTCCTGTCTCCTGCTGAATTCGTTCCCCGAAGGTCGTTAACGACCCCATATCGACTAGTAACAAAATTCCTTTCCCAGAATCAAGCTTTTCTACTCGTCGCTTGACATGATCATAGGCGACACTCGGGTCCATATCGAGAGGCATGTCGAAAGCCTGAACATCATAATCATCTAACAATTGTCCGACGACCTGTGCCATGGAAGACGCGGTACTCATCCCGTGCGCTGCCACCAACACGCCAACTTTGCCGTTAAGCTGCATCGATTTTAACGAGATGAGCAAAATGGCCAGATAATAAACTTCGGACTTGGGAATCGGTAAATGATACCGTTCCTCTAATCCTTGCTTGAGCGCCTCCGCTGCTTTGATTTCAGCCGGATATTCACGCACCATCGCTAACATATCCGAACTCATTTGACGCATGGGCTTGCCTGCCTGGATGCGTTTGATAAAGGAACTGACATGCAAGCTCACAGCGTAAATAAAGTTATCCTTGAAGTTATAACCCAGCATATCTTGAACCGTCATCTGTGCCGTCTTGGTAAAATCAATAACGTCCTGATCAACGATCTCGGCTAACTTGTTTTCTGGTGAAACTTCTAACTGATTTTGTTTATAAAATGATTTCAAATGCACATTGATATCGGTCGTGATGAAACGATTGATGTGTTCTTTATCAAGGCCTTCTCGTCGGAGTAACGCTGCTTTATCACCAATAATCTCATATAAATTATATGGTAATTCATAATTATCGTTCTTATTACGAAGCGGTTTTGGACCATCATTTGGCTTCACGATGAGAACCGGGTCCAACAACTCAGAGATGGCCCCCAGTTCGTGACGGTTAGAGGCTACTGTCATGAGACCGCTACGGATATTCTGTGGCAAATCATCCATCGTGATTGTGATTTCACTGTCATTTTCGATGCTATTGACAAAACCCTGGGCACACACCAGCTGAATGTTCGACTTCAACTGACCGACGTTCCCAAATGTGACTGAGCCAAGTAAGGCCTGCACCACGTCCTCCGTTAACCGAATCTGTTTATTGATTCGATTAGCTTCCAATGACAATAATGCCTTCAGTAATTCTAAACGTTCCTTGGCTGAGCGATGATTGAACGCTGGTAGCTGAATCGTAATCGGAATTCGCCGAACAAAGGTCTGCAGTAGGGTACTTTCTGGGTCCTCGGTCGTTGCACAGACTAAGCGGACATTGGCATGGTGACTCTTCGCCGTCTCACCGAGTCGTGAATAAGTCCCGTGATCCATGAAATAAAAAATCATTTCCTGACCTTCTGGTGGTAGACGGTGCACTTCATCTAGGAACAACATGCCCCCATCCGCTTCTTGGATCAAACCGTCCTTATCTTCATTAGCACCTGTAAAAGACCCCTTAACATAACCAAACAAATGCGACATCAATAATTCCGGATTATGCGCATAATCGGCACAATTGAATGTAATCAGGCCTTGCGGGTTCGTTAAGACTTGTTGGGTTTCCGCAAAACGATACATGGCGTTTGCAAAGTAAGTTTTACCAGAACCAGTCGGGCCAATGATTAATGTATTCAATCCCCGCGGTGGGTAAAGAATGGCCGCTTTCGCCTGTTCCACTTGATTAGCAAGGCTCTCATGCGAACCAATCATGCTGGCAAATATATCATTTACAACCGGTTTAGGCACAGACGTCGCGACGGGCGCTGTCGGTATTCGCTCTGTCGTCGCCCCATTCGCTACGCCACTAGTTGTTGTGGCCGTTGTGGCTGTCGTATTCACCGGAACATAGTGCACAGGCCGCCCTGTCAGCTTGTGCAGCTGGCCTTCTCGTACCAGTGCATTTAATTCCTTGCTGACGTTTGAACGCGCTATCATTAAAGCGGTCGCTACCATTTCCGTCGTCAGTCCGTGTCGATCGCTATGTTGACGGACGTATTCACAAATCTTGGATTTTCTGGTCAACTTCGCCACTCCTTTTCACCACTATCAAATAGCTGATCCGTTTTGATACACTATAACACACTATATTCTACCATAGTTCCCGAATCAGTTACTTTTTAAGACTTGTCAGTACAACTATTTCTGTTTCATGGTATTGAAATTCCATTTATGACGCACCTTAACGTGCTCGGATACTGCTTTTGATGCGTTAAAAAAGCTTAAGTATCAACCCGCGCTAACCCCACCCGTTGATACTTAAGCTTCTTAAACTAACTATTAAATAATCACCAATCCGTCGGCAAAGAACCCTCGACAGCATTGGTCATTATTTCAAATACTTATCTTTTTTACCTTTACCCTTGAATATTCTCCCAAGGACTTGGAAAAATGTCAGTGATTTTACAATTCGATCAGGCTCAATATATTGCCGAACGGCTCGTAGCACCTTCTTAGGGTCCTTAGCTGAGAAAGTAATCATACCGTTCCGTTTCGTTTGAAAAGAGAACCGCGGAATCCAACGGCCACCAAACATTACGGATACGACCACATATTTCACTTCAGTCCAAGGGATTTGAATAAAGTTACGAACATTGCGATCATCATAAAATTCAAAGCCGTTATCACCGACCATGATTTTACCGTAATCGGTCAACCCCATATGTGAATTGCCGTTCGTAACTAAATCAACCTTAGTATTGATTGATTGCACCATATTAATCCCTCCTCGTATCCATCCTCATACCGATTATACGGCGAGTTTGTCAGTTATGCAAAGTACGCTTGTAAATAAAAAGGATGAGCTCCCACGAGTCCATCCTTTAAATATGACATAAGCAAGTATTACATCCAACCAATAACGTGCAACAGAACCCCCAATACGAAGAGGCCAAGAATAATAATGATTGGTGAAACTTTCTTCTTTAATAACCACATGCAGAGGAAGGTTAACAGCAACGCCATCAAACCAGGAATCAATTGATCCAAGTTATCTTGTAAGGTGGTTACCTTGTATTTGTCAAGTGAACGACCAGCAGCTTGCTGTGTTAAGGCTTCCTTAACACCAGAAGCACCCTTGGGCAGTTTATCCCAGTCAATGTACGAACCAGCTTGTTGCTTAATGGTCGAAACTTTAACTGGACTGAAGTCCACCTTAACCCACCGTTCAATTAACGCCGCTAAGATAAACATCCCTAACATGGAAGCACCACGGGTAATATCTTGCAAAATACCACCAGATAAGTCATCAGTAATCTTAGAACCGGCTTTGTAACCGAATTCTTGGGTATACCACATGAAGCCCATCCGAATTGCATTCCAAACAACGAAGTATAAGATTGGTCCAACAATGCTACCAGAAATAGCCAATGATGCAGCTAAGGCACCAACGATAGGCTTAACCGTGTACCAGAACACTGGGTCCCCAACACCGGCTAAAGGTCCCATCATACCAACTTTAACCCCTTGAATCGTAACGTCATCAATAGGTGCCCCATTGGCACGTTCTTCTTCAAGCGCTAAGGTAACACCAATAACTGGTGAAGCCACGTATGGATGAGTGTTGAAGAATTCTAGATGCCGCTTCAAAGCAGCAGCACGGTCTTCTTTAGTTGTATATAATTTCTTGATTGCTGGAATTAAAGAATAAGCCCAACCACCGTTTTGCATACGTTCGTAGTTCCATGAACCTTGGAGGAACGTTGAACGCCACCAAACATGCAGACGATCACTTTTACTTAATGTAACTTTTTTAGTAATATTTGTAGTTTCAGACATCTCAGTTTGCCTCCTTCTCTAATACTTGTCGATAATGTCGCCAACCGGATCACCCGTGTTGGAGCCACCACCATTGCCAGAGTTACCTTGCTTTGAAAGTGCCAAGTACATTAAGGCTAAGGAAATACCAATTGCACCTAAACCAATCAAAGTAATTTCACTGATTGCAGCTAAAACAAAACCTAAAGCGAAGAATGGCCAAACTTCACGAGAAGCCATCATGTTGATAACCATTGCATAACCAACGGCAACAACCATACCACCACCGATTGATAAACCATCAGTTAACCAGCTAGGCATAGCGTTTAACATTGCCTTCACTGGCGTAGCACCAACGGCCAAAATCAAAGCGGCTGGAATCGCAATACGAAGTCCTTGCATGCAGATCGCAACCCATTGCCAGAAGTCAATTTTACTAAAACTACCTTCTTCAGCGGCACGGTCCATGATGTGGACAATCCCAGTTGCTAACGTACGAGCGATGATCGTTAAGAGTAACCCAGCAACGGCTAAAGGAACGGCAATCGCAATAGCTGAAGTAACTCCGGCACGGCCTTGACCACCTAAAACTAAAATAATTGCAGATGCAATTGATGCTAACGCAGCATCAGGTGCAACGGCGGCACCAATGTTGGCCCAACCTAAGGCAATCATTTGTAAACTCCCACCTAAGATAATACATGGGACTAATTGTCCGGTTACTAATCCGATTAGGGTACATGCAACAACTGGTTGATGGAAGTGGAATTCATCCAAAATACCTTCCATACCAGCTAAAAATGATACAAGTACGACTAAAATCACTTGAATTACGTTCAAATTCATGATTTAATCCTCCATCTTTTCTGATATTCTTGGAACTACTTTTGTTCCTTCAACATATTTTCAGCTTTGTTCAAAATGTTATCCATATTTTCTTTACCATCACTTGGAACCTTCCGAACATCAAATTCGATGCCGTCTTTTTCAAGTTTACGGTAAGTGTCGATATCATCTTGATCAAATGCCAAAACCTTGTTTGGTTGAACTTTACCAGCCGAATGAGCCATCGAACCAATGTTCAATGTCTTAATTGGCACACCACCCTCGATTGCACGTAATGCATCTTGTGGTGTTTCGAATAAGACCAACGCCTTTTGACCACCAAAGTGCTTGTCGTCTTTAGCAATCTTAATCATTTGAGCAATTGGAATAACGTGCGCTTTGACACCAGATGGCGCTGCTTGCTTGATCATGTTAGTCCGCAGCTCGTCTTTAGCAACGTTATCAGACGCAACAATGATCCGAGTTGGGTTAACTGTCTTACTCCAAGCAGTAGCAACTTGTCCATGCAAGAGTCGCGAGTCAATCCGTGCTAACCCATATTCCAACTTCCCTGGCCGGCCAGCGTTATTGTTGGTCGTTGCAGCGGCAGCAGCCTTTTCTTCCTTAGGTGCTAATGCTTCAGGACGAACCTTTACCCCATCCTTAGCAGTTTCAATGATATGCGTGGCAATTTCGTGTGCCGAATCCATTGAAAGTCGTGAAGCATACGCTTCAATTAACATTGGCAAGTTCAAACCGGCAACGATTGCCCATTTGTCCTTGTGTGCTTCAAACAAGCCGTTAACTTGATTGAATGGTGTACCGCCCCAAAGGTCGACTAAGAATAAGACTTGCTCTTGATCGTCGAATGAAGCAATGGCTTTTTCTAACTTAGCCTTGATGTCGTCAGGGCCTTCGCTAGGCATCAACGTAACGGCTTGAACGTTTTCTTGTTCGCCGAAAATCATTGATCCAGATTGATAGATGCCTTTAGCGAATTCGCCGTGACTAGCAATGATAATGCTTACCATCTTTGTACCTCCTATTTTTTCGTTACAGTCATATAAAACGAATAAATAATATCTAAATTGCCTGTAACTATTTATGTTTTTGATACTGTAAGCGCAATCTTTTTCGCACTCACTTATATATATGCAAATTCCGTGCCAAAATACACTAAAGCTAAAAGCCCTTATTTCAGGCTAGAAGTTGATACACTAGTGTGATACAGTATTAAAAACGATTATTTTGTGTGTCAAATAGCGTATTTTTAATATAAAATTATGAAACAGTAACTAATGTTAACTATGGTATCAATTTCTTAATAGCTCAGTGCCCGACGACCATTTAATTGCCACATCGTCTCAAATGCTTGGTTATCCATCTGTCCGGATTGACCACGCCAAGGATCATTGTACCTAATAGTTGCCGTTGTATATCCAGTGAGCGTCACTGTATGACTCGCAAAACCATCGAGTCCCTGAACCCAAGCGACTACCGGATGACGTTTAGTGAGCTGTGCTTTAAGTCGTTGCAGGCCCACCCCGCTGAGATCTACAGCGGACGGCAGATAGTGGCGGATTGTTGGTAACAAGCCTTGGGGGTAGATGTAGAGACCAATACCGTAAGCCGAAGCAGGATCACCAACAAAACCAGTGTTAGGATTCGAACTGCGCGGCACGTGGCTGGCAAACTGTTCCTTATTAATATTAACACCGGCATACTGCAGCATCATGGTAGTCGCTGTCATCTCACACCCCGTTGGCAACTCCGGTAGCTGGTCAATCAGTGGTACCCGCAGTTGAACCGACGCCGTACTGGCGGGTTTTAGCTGATTAGCAGCTATCCAGCCGCTCTGCTGATGACCATTATGCACGTAGTAGAAGCGCTGGTAATGCCCGTTGCGATAAATATCAGCTTGCTCAGTACGCGTCCACTGTGTATGCTGGTGATACTTTAAATGTAAATTAACACGCAATTGGGCACGCTGATGACGCACGACGGTTAAATGGTAACCGACACCGTTCTGACTATTCGTCTGATAGACCCGCGTCTGCACCACCTGAATCCCTGTAATCGGATAAGTCGTTACGGCCGCTTGTGCGGGGTAAACCACGCCACTAACAAGCACTCCGCCCACCAAGATACGCCACCACCATCTACTCATTCTAATCAATGCCTGGTCCTCGCCTTCTCTTAATATCGTAATCAGTAGATTAACCGTTTTCATTATAATGCTGGTAATCATGAGATTAAACAATAAGGTACGGCAAATTTGGTGAACATAGTTGAAGTAGTTGGCAAAAAAGCAAGCCTGAAATAACGTGACCAGTCCAATTTACCGCAACAAAAAAAGAATCGATCCTTCAAGGCTTAACCTATCGAAATCGATTCTTATATTCGTTAGTGCGGCCAAGAAGATTCGAACTTCCACCGGGTTAACCCCGACAAGATCCTTAATCTTGCGCGTCTGCCAATTCCGCCATGGCCGCATCACAACTCACAAAAAATATCATAACAAAATTTTGCGAGTCTGACAAGCTTATTTTAAGATTTTTGTACTTTTACACCAGTTGCATCCATTGGCAATAGGAATAATTGGCCGGTGAGTGTTGCATCTCGGCTCAATTGCGCCTGCAACGTAGCGAGTTGCCCGTAATCACCCAAAGTAATCACTGTCGGCCCAGCACCACTCAAATAAGTCCCCGTTAATCCCAGAGCGTGGGCATGGTCTCTAACCGTTTGTAGTGCCGGCACTAACTTAGCCCGATACTGTTCATGGAACTGGTCCTGTTCTAGCAGCGGTAACGCCACGTCCCAATTTTGAGTTGCTAGAGCAGCCACTAACGTATTCGCCACACTACTACCAGTAACGGCTTGGTGGTACGCCAATTCAGTTGGCAAGGCTTGGCGACTGGCGGTCGTCAATAGCGGTTCGTTAGGCACGTAGACACTTGCAAAAAGCATCGGTAACTGTAACTTCACCGCACGGACGCGTTCATCAGTGTTCGTCGCCACAACCAAGCCTCCTAATAGGGCTGGTGCAACGTTATCTGGATGACCCTCCAGTTGAGTGGCAACTTCCAGTAGCTCAGCAGAAGAGTGCGTTGCGCCGGTCAATTCATTTGCCAGCACTAAGCCGGCTACGATGGCCGTCGAGCTACTACCCAATCCGCGCGCTAACGGGATTTTTGAAGCCATCTGTAAATGCTGTGGTTGTAAATCTGGTACCAAATGCAACGCCGTTTTAATAATTAAGTTGCGTTCATCCGTCGGCACATCCGCCCCAAAGGGATGGTCAATCTGCCAATGATCACTAGGTTGCAACACTTGTAGCGTTAGTTGCATGTCCAGCGCCAGACCGATTGAATCAAAACCGGGACCAAGATTAGCGGAAGTCGCCGGAACCGAAATCGTTAACATGTCCTCACCTACGCATTCTTTAAAACTTTATAACTCGCTAATAGTTGCATATTCTCTTGTTCACCGATTTCACGAGTGATATCTGCTAACTGTTGATCATTCATGGCATGGGTAATGATCACAACACGAGCGTTGCCGTCACCTAATTGATTTTGAATGATTCGACTAAATGAAACTTCTGCGCGGGTCATAATCGCCGTCAATTTCATCATCATCCCCGGCACATCACGCATCTTCAAGGCAATAAAGTGAGGATACACAACATCTTCAGGCGTTGCTAAGACTGTCTCCTGGCGATAAGAGTTAAACGTGTTACCAGTCGTATTCAACGCAATATTTTTCGCAACCGTTGTAATATCACTCAGCACACTGTTGGCGGTCGGGAGTTCTCCAGCGCCAGGACCGTAAAACATCGTGTTCCCCACAGCCGTTCCCGTTACCATTACAGCATTATTTTCATTTTGTACCGTGGCAAGTGGATGCTGATCAGAAACAAGCACAGGCCCGACTGAGACCGCAATGCGATCGTCAATTTCTTCCGCAATCCCGAGTAATTTAATTGTATACCCAAGCTGGTGAGCTTCCGCAATATCCTCTGGGCTGATTTTCGTAATTCCCTGAACTTGAACGTGGTCGAGGGAAAGACTCATCCCAAAGGCAAACTGCGTTAAAATAATCATCTTGAACGCCGCATCAAGGCCTTCGACATCATTAGTGGGATCACTTTCGGCAAACCCCAAGTCTTGTGCTGAGCTCAAGGCTTGATCATACGACCAATGCTTAGTCAGCATCTGCGTCATGATGTAATTAGTGGTCCCGTTGACGATTCCCATGACCCGTTGAATCCGGTCAGCGGCGAAACTATTATCAATCGTCCGTAAAATTGGAATCCCACCAGCAACACTAGCTTCATAGAATAAGTCGCGATGATTTTCACGAGCAATCTGAACCAACTCCCGGCCATATTGCGCAATCAAGTCCTTATTGGCCGTCACCACGTGTTTGCCAGCTTGCAAGGCTTGCGTAATATATTCCTTCGCCGGATGAATTGAACCCATCACTTCGACCATAATTTGAATGGACGGATCATCAAGCAGGGTCGCGATTTGGTCGGTCATCTGAACGTCCCCCAAATCAACTTGTTCATGCTTTTTCAAGTTGTGGACAACTACGCAGGCTAGTTCCAACTTACGACCGGTAATTTCTGAAATCTTTTCCTGATGCGCTTGAAGCATTTTTACAACGCCGGTCCCGACTGTGCCTAGTCCGACCACACCAATTTTAATCGTTTCCATCTTAATCCCTCCATATCAATAGTTAAGCTAATTCTATCGGAAGCGTACCACTTTAGCAAACCTTTTCAGACTAATTTAATTGGCCCCTGACAACGACCACACGTATAGCGGCGAGTGTCCATGCGGCGCTTGCGGTAATACCGCTGGCCACACCGTTGGCATTCATAAGTATACCGATACGGCCGGGCCGTCGCCTGCTTCGGCGCTGGTGCATAGCGCGAGCCACCCACTTGCGCGAGTAATCGTTTAAAGTCTGCATCACGATGCCGATATCCCCGCTTAGTCAAATGTAAATGATAATGGCACAATTCATGCTTGATGACGCCAATCAAGGTGGCCTCATCAAAATCAGTCAGCATCTTCGGATTGATATCAATATCATGCGAGGCCAACTGATAACGACCACCCGTCGTTCGTAACCGAGCATTAAAATAAGCGCGGTGCTGGAACGGACGGTGAAAATCACGCATGGAAATGGTCGCAACGAGCTGCTGTAACTCTAAATCAGTCATTATGCTTCAGCCGGTGCAATCATCGTCAAAGCGATGCGCTGCCGCTGTTCATCAACTGCTTCGACCCACACCGTTACGATGTCGCCAACTGCCACCGCCTGACGCGGATCTTTCAAGAACTTATCCGTTAGTTTGGAGACATGTACGAGGCCATCTTGCTTGACACCAATATCCACAAACGCCCCAAAGTCGACCACGTTGCGTACGGTTCCTTGCAACTGCATCCCTGGTTTTAGATCACTCATCTTTAAAACGTCTTGCCGGAGTAACGGTGCGGGCATCGTATCACGAACATCACGCCCGGGCTTTTGCAAACTACTAATAATATCCTTTAAGGTCAGTTCACCGACACCGGTGCTGGTCGCAAGTTGCGCTAAATCTAATTGATTCAACTGTTGGGCTTTAGTCGTCCCAACGTCCGTCGTCTTCAATCCAGCCGCTGCCAATAACGCTTTGGCTGCGGGATAACTTTCTGGATGAATATCCGTGTTATCAAAAACATTCTTGCCGTCAATGATTCGCAGGAAGCCGACCGCTTGTTCATAAGCTTTCGGTCCCAACCGCGGCACTTTTTTCAATTGTGGTCGGCTCGTGAATTCGCCATTTTCATCCCGATAAGTAATCACATTTTGGGCAATCGTGCTGGATAGCCCCGAAATATGCGTCAATAGCTCCGAACTAGCGGTATTCAAATTGACCCCAACTTGGTTAACCGCGGTCTCAATCACCGTATCTAGCTGCGTTGTCAATTCCTTCTGGGGCACATCGTGTTGGTATTGCCCCACTCCCACTGACTTCGGATCGATTTTGATCAATTCTGCCAGTGGGTCTTGTAGTCGCCGGCCGATACTAATCGCACTACGTTGTTCAACGTGTAGCTCAGGAAATTCGGCGCGCGCCTTAGCACTAGCAGAGTACACGGAAGCCCCGGCTTCGTTCACGATGACATAATAAACCGGTCGGGTCATAGTCTTCAATACCTGTGCCACAAACTCCTCGGATTCGCGGGAAGCCGTCCCGTTACCAATCGCAATCATTTCAACATGATACTTCTCCAAAAAGGTTTTAAACTCACCCGCAGCAGCTTCCCGTTTGGCAGTTGGAGCTGGTTTGTGTGGATAAATCACGAGCTTATCTAAGAACTTACCATTCGCGTCCATCACGGCTAATTTACACCCCGTCCGGTAAGCAGGGTCGAACCCTAATACCACGCGACCTTTTAATGGTGCCTGCATTAATAAGTGGTACAAATTATCGCCAAAGACTTTGATGGCCTGTTCATTGGCAGCCGCACTCAATTCATTGCGAAGTTCACGTTCGATGGCTGGGCCAATAAAGCGTTTGTAGGCATCCTGATAAGCAGCTTCTACTAGTTCAATCGCTGGGCCGTGGTGCTGACCAATAAAGCGAAAATGACAATACCGGTCAATTCCAGCACGATCAACATCAATGCTGACTTTCAATACTTTTTCGGCTTCCCCACGGTTGATAGCCAGTACCCGGTACGGTACCATCTGCTTGATGGGACTATTAAAATCATAATACTGTTGGTAAACACCTTGTTCATCGGCTGCTTTACCCTTGGGTTTCACTTTTGCGACTAGTAAGCCCCGGTCACGCGTATAATTCCGGACCCAGTTTCGTAAACCGGCATTATCACCAAAGGCCTCAGCCAAGATTTCGTGAGCTCCAGCTAACGCGGTATTCGCGTCTGTGATGTCCTGCGCTTCGTTCACAAACTGCGCCGCGTGTTCCTGAATACCACTTGCCGGAAAACGTAATAACCAAGCTGCTAACGGCTCCAGTCCAGCATCTTTCGCAATCGTTGCCTTCGTACGTCGCTTCTGTTTGTACGGTAAGTACAAATCTTCGACATCTTGCAACTTGTCAGCTTTTTCAATGGCTTGCTTTAAAGCCGGCGTCAAGTGATCTTGTTCAGCGATCAACTTCATCACATCTGCCTTACGACTCTCTAGACTCGCAAGCCGATCATAGTTATCTTTAATTTCGCGAATTTCAACTTCATCTAAGTTACCGGTACGTTCCTTTCGATACCGTGCGATAAACGGAACGGTGTTGCCTTCGTCCATGAGTCCGAGAACCGCTTTGATCTGTTGCGGTTTAAACTTCGTCAGCGTTTGATTAACTAACGTTAAAATCTGATTATCCATTATTTCACCCAATCTTTTAATCTCATTACATTATATTATACGCGTTTTACCCAAGTTTCCGCGCCGAATGACCATCTAAAAATTGTCGTTGACTGTCACTACCAATCGAAGCCATTACCGATACTGTTCACACATTGGTTGTGAGCTGGAAAAAACCAGCCCATTAGGCTAAACGAGCACGGCGCGGCCGCACAGTTGGCTGCCCCGCAACCAACAATAAAACGCTCGGCAACGCATAAACGTTACCGAGCGTTTTATTAGTGTGCTAAATCCAATCACCCAGATTAGCGCTCCTACATGACTGTATTCATGATCCGTTGCACGTTATTTGAAACGCGGCCCATTTCAGTCTCTTGATCCGTTTCAGCCTGATTAAAAGCAGCCACATCAATCGTTTGATTGTCGATGTTCATGCTAGCCGTCATGGCCGCACACGCATTCGTGTAGGCTTCGTATGCTGCTAACAAATTACGGTGCCGCCCCATTAACCGTGCGGGTACCGCAACTTTTTTCAACTGTGCCAAATTTTGTTGATACTGTTCAGTACCATCGCTAAATTCCATCTGAATATCATTGAATTCAGCTGGAACCATTTTGGCAACTGCGTCATTATCAATGGCCTGACGTAGTTTTTCAAAAGATGGGTTTAATTCTTCCCCCATTTTTTCAGTACTTTCGATAACTTTAGACAGTACTGGCATATACGTTTGAATCGTTGCTTTTTTCATGTACAAACTCTTTTCTTTAAATTAGTTAGCCTTATTTTACCCCTAATGGATGGGTTATGCGCGCCGCATGTGTCGACGTTGGAAGAACTTAACAATTTCAACAATCACGACCATCGATAAGGAAGCTAAGGCCACGATTCCCCATTGGTAAGCATCCAAGTGACTCACGTGGAATAACCCATTCAGACCGGGAACGACGATTGTCATCGCCAGCATCACAAATGCAATTAGAATCGCCCAATTAAAGAACTTGTTTCGGAACAAGCCGACCGTAAACAACGATTCATGAATGGATTTAGAATTAAACGCGTGGAACAACTGAATCAAGCCAAGGGTCGCGAAAGCCATCGTTAACGCATCAGCATGAGCTAATGAGGCCGTTGCGTGAACCGGATACGTCAAAGCTAACCAGTACACGAGCAACGTAATGCCACCTTCCAGTAGCCCTTGATAAATAATACTGCTGAAGACCCCACCTGAGAAGAAATTAGAATTTCTCCCGCGCGGTTTATGCTGCATAATGTTCTTTTCAGTTGGTTCAACGCCTAAGGCAATTGCTGGCAAGGTGTCGGTCACTAGGTTGATCCATAAGATATGCACTGGTGCCAAGATTTGCCAGCCCAACATCGTCATCACGAACAAGGTTAAGACTTCCCCTAAGTTTGCTGACAAAAGGTACTGAATCGCCTTTTGAATATTGGCGAACACTTTTCGGCCTTCCTCGACAGCAACCACGATCGTGGCGAAGTTATCATCAGCCAAGACCATGTCACTAGCCCCCTTGGAAACTTCCGTCCCAGTGATTCCCATACCAATACCGATATCAGCAGCCTTCAAGGCGGGCGCATCGTTGACCCCATCACCAGTCATAGCAACAACTTTGCCTCGTTTTTGCCATGCGTTCACGATTCGAACTTTGTGTTCAGGCGCCACCCGGGCATACACCGAGTAATCGCCGACCTTTTTGCCGAATTCCGCATCACTCATTGCATCTAACTCGGCACCAGTAATCACAGCGTCATCTTCGCCAGCGTTAATGATACCAAGACGGACGGCAATTGCTTCGGCGGTATCACGGTGGTCACCCGTGATCATCAACGGCCGAATTCCAGCTGATTTAGCTTCTGCAACGGCTTGTTCAACTTCTGGCCGTTCTGGATCAATCATGCCGACCATCCCGGCAAAGACCAGGTCATTTTCTAACGTCTCCGTATTAACAGTCGTTGGAACCGTGGTGATCACTTTATAAGCAAATGCTAAGACCCGTAAGGCTTGCGTTGCCAATTCATGATTAACAGTTAGAATCTGGTCACGGCTTGTCTTGGTTAACGGCTGAACGTCACCGTTACTTTCAATCTGAGTGACCCGTTTAAGTAATTCATCAGGAGCCCCCTTGACGGCTACTAAGAAGCGACCATCTTCTAAGGGGTGCACCGTCGACATCAATTTACGTTCCGAATCAAAGGGGACTTCTGTCACTCGGGGACGGTCCGTCAACAACTGATCGACTGGATAACCCTGATCCAAATTATATTGAATCAACGCTGTTTCCGTTGGGTCACCTGCTAACCCATCCGGCATGATCTTTGTATCATTACTTAAAATCATCACTTGCGCTAAATGGCTATCAAGCGGCAATTCAGTAGCGCGCGCGTCCACCAGTTCCTGGTTGACGACCAACTTTTCAACGGTCATTTTGTTTTGCGTCAACGTTCCGGTCTTATCAGAGGCAATAATATCGGTACTTCCCAACGTTTCAACTGCGGGTAATTTTCGTACTAACGCATGCCGTTTGGCCATCCGCTGGGTTCCTAACGCTAACGTGATCGTAACGATTGCCGGCAACCCTTCTGGAATTGCGGCTACGGCTAACGAAATCGCCGTCAATAACATGTTGATCAAACTCTCTTGACCGCGCAACATTCCGATACCAAATACCACTGCGGCAATAACTAAGATTAAAATCGTCAGCGACTTCCCTAACTGTGTCAAGTTCGCTTGCAGTGGTGTGGTCGTCTCATCGGCCGCTTCAATCATGCCGGCAATTCGACCTACTTCAGTCTGCATCCCAGTCGCCACCACAATCCCAGTGGCCCGACCATACGTCACGTTACTATTCAT
The DNA here is from genome assembly GCF_022549155.1 of Lactiplantibacillus sp. ME-2. Taxonomy (NCBI): domain Bacteria; kingdom Bacillati; phylum Bacillota; class Bacilli; order Lactobacillales; family Lactobacillaceae; genus Lactiplantibacillus; species Lactiplantibacillus sp. ME-2. The sequence continues at coordinate 15,926 of NZ_JAKZEQ010000032.1, read as the reverse complement.
GTACGCCATGTTTAACCGGTCCCCGATTGGTAATTCCCCATCGGCAATCATCTCCGCCTGCTTCTCAACTGGGACAGATTCACCCGTCAGCGCCGATTCTTCAACCTTCAATGACGCACTCTCAATTAATCGTAAATCCGCGGGAACGATATCCCCGGCTTCTAGCGACACAACATCCCCAGGAACCAACGCGTCACTCTTGACCGTTTGCAGCTGACCATCCCGTAAAACAGTCGCGTCCGGCGCTGACATTTCCTTCAACGCGTTGATGGCCTCTTCCGCTTTCGATTCCTGGAAGACACCGAAAATCGCATTTAATACCACCACCAATAAGATGATAACGGCATCGACGGCTTCCCCAGTAAAGGCGGCAATCAAGGCGGCCACTAACAGGACGATAATCATGAAATCCTTGAACTGCGCAATAAATTTTTGCAACAAGGAAGTCGTTTTTTGCTGATTCAACGCATTCGGCCCATATTGTTCTAACCGTTGCGACGCAGCACTTTGCTGTAAGCCGTATTCATCAGTGCCTAGTTCCTCATAAACGGCGGATAACGCTTGTTGATACTTTGGTTTTGTACTCATCGTAAGCTCCTTTTCTGGCATCCGAGCCCCACTCCCTAACTGATCTCCAGATAGAAAATGAGACTCATGTATGCACGCAAAATTGTGTGAACATACATAAGTCTCACTATTTAAGACAATACCGGATTGGCTTCTTGCTGACGATATTGCCGCAGAATATTTCTGCTAGTTACTCCCTTATGATTGTATCGTAAGAATACCAGATTCCATGGGAGCTGTCTAGCAAAATAATCGCTTTGACTACCTCTGCATTCGCCACAGCACTTGGATATTCTCACATTAAGCGTTTACATATTTTAAACCATTCTACCGCTTTTCCACCAATCCCACCAATATTACGGTAGTCACCATAAAATTATGTGACTATGCAAAAAGGCGACCTGAAGCTGAATAATCTTCAAGTCGCCTTTTTAATTAGGTTAGCCGTAATCCTAATCGATTATCAGCTAACTAGCTTATTTCCAAAAATCATCAAACACAGTGATGGCCGCGTGCCGTTTGTGGGCAGTCTTTAAGTACCACGCCTCAATCTTTTCGGCCGCAGCATCGCTGACCGTCCGGCCTTCCAAGTAATCGTCGATGTCGTCGTAACGAACACCTAACGCGACTTCATCAGGTAATGCTGGCCGATCTTCTTCCAAGTCAGCGGTCGGGACTTTGTCATACAAATGCTTGGGCGCATCTAAAGCGGCCAGCATTTGTTTACCTTGACGCTTGTTCAATCGCCATAGTGGCACAATATCCGCACCACCGTCACCGTACTTGGTATAAAAACCAGTAACAGCTTCGGCTGCATGGTCGGTTCCCACGACAGCGCCGTGCATTTCACCAGCAATCCCATATTGCACGATCATGCGTTGGCGCGCTTTAATATTGCCCTTGTTGAAATCATGAATCGTCAATTGGTTAGCTTCCAATGCAGTTACCATGGCATCCGTAGCCGGTTGAATATCCACCCGATCCGTCACGTCGGCTTGCATAAAATCAATCGCTGCCATCGCATCCGCTTCATCCGCTTGATTGCCATATGGTAACCGGACTGCGATGAATTGATAGCGATCATCACCCGTTTCCTGCCGCATTTCGGTAATGGCCATCTCCGTCAATTTTCCAGCTAACGTGGAATCTTGACCGCCAGAGATGCCAAGCACATAGGTCTTCAAAAAGGTATTTTTAGTTAAATAAGCCTTCAAAAAATCAATACTTCGACGAATCTCAACTTCTGGATCAATCGTTGGTGCAACGTGTAACGCTTTAATAATCTCAGCTTGTAATGGCCGCATTAGTAAGCTTCCTCCTCATCTTTATGGTTAACGTGGTCTCTGACCGTGTTAATAATATTCATTTTATGATCATAAAGTTTTTGTGACAAGTCGACCGGGTAATCCTGAGGGTTTAAATCCCGCTTGTATTCGTCCCAGAGTGCATCTAGACTTTCAAATGAATACTCCTTGATTTCATCTAACGTTGGTAAAGTATAAACTTGTTGACCGCGGTCATAGATGGGAACCAATAGTGGTCGCGCATCAAAATCGCTGACCGTCTTATTAATATACGTATAGCTTGGATGGAACATGTAAATTGATTCTTCGTTGCGCGGATCTTCATCGTACAACGTCACATAGTCACCTTCTGACTTGCCATCCGCACGCTTCGTAATCCGCCAAACTTGTTTTTGACCAGGCGTTGAGACCTTTTCCGCGTTATTTGAAAGTTTGATCGTATCAACCATCTGATGATGATCATTCTCGATCGAAACCATCTTGTACACGGCCCCTAACGCGGGTTGGTCAAAGGCCGTGATTAGCTTCGTCCCAACACCCCAGACACTAATTTTAGCACCTTGCATCTTCAAGTTTTGGATCGTTTTTTCGTCCAAATCATTTGACGCATAAATCTTGGCATCCGGAAAACCAGCTTCGTCTAGCTGTTCACGCACGCGTTTTGATAAGTAAGCCATATCGCCACTATCGATACGAACCCCTTGGAAATTGATTTTATCACCCATTTCCTTAGCCACTCGAATCGCACTCGGCACCCCGCTACGTAACGTATCATACGTATCCACTAGAAAGACACAGTCATGATGGGTCTCCGCATAGGCCTTGAAAGCTTGATAATCGTTTCGATAAGTCTGCACGAGCGCATGCGCATGGGTCCCGCTAATCGGAATACCAAAAATTTTGCCAGCCCGCACGTTACTCGTCGCGTCAAAGCCACCAATATAAGCCGCCCGGGTTCCCCAGATGGCCGCATCAAACTCTTGCGCCCGCCGAGTACCGAATTCTAGCAAGCCATCTTCACCGACAACCGACTTAATGCGCGCCGCTTTAGTCGCAATCAGCGTTTGATAATTGATAATATTGAGTAGTGCCGTTTCAATTAACTGACAAGTGGCCAGTGGTCCTTCGACTTGTAACAACGGTTCATTATTAAAGACCAAGTCTCCTTCACGAACCGCACGAATCGTCGCATCAAATTTGAAATTCGCTAAATAATCTAGAAAACCGTCTGAGTAGCCACCCAGTTCACGTAAATATGCGATGTCAGTTGCCGTAAAATGTAAATGATTGATATAATTAACAACTCGTTCCAGACCCGCAAATACCGCGTACCCATTTTGGAACGGCATCTTACGAAAGAACACTTCAAACACCGCATGTTTGTTGTGAATACCTTGTTCCCAGTAGGTTTGGATCATATTAATTTGATAAGCATCCGTATGCAAGGTAAAACTATCATCCGGATAGATTTGCGTCATGAGTATAATTCTCCATTTCGTAGGTAATAACCGTGTTTACAGTAAGTTAAGCTTATTTTAGCATTTTTTATAAAAGAATGCGCTTAAGCATCCAAAAAGTTGCAGAATTCGTTGATTTACCTATACTTTAATTATGATTAGAAAGTGAGGTCGCTTATGTCAGTCCCTTTTGACACGGTTAACATCTTAAACGTGCCGTTTATCAAGACAACTAACGCTGGTTTTGTTCAGCAACTTCAAACCGATATTCTCGCGCATCGCAATCGCTTTGTGGTGACCGCTAACCCCGAGATCTTAATGTACGCTCGTGAACACCCCGATTACCAACAGGTGTTAACGCAAGCGGACTATATCACGCCAGACGGCATTGGCGTCATTCAGGGGGCCCAGATTCTTGGCACACCACTCCCCGAACGGATCACCGGCTATGACACCCTTTTAACACTACTAGAATGGGGTAGCCAACAGCACCAACGGATCTTTTTGTTAGGTGCCAAGCCGGCCGTGTTAAAGCAAGTGACCACGATCGTTCAACGAGCTTATCCCGGCATCGTTGTCGCGGGTGCCCGTGATGGCTATTATGACGACGAACAAACCGTTGTCGACCAAATCGTGGCCGCGCAACCCGATATGGTCTTCGTAGCCACTGGTTTTCCTAAGCAGGAATTTTTCATTGCCGAACACCGTCAACGCCTCGATGCGCTCTGGATGGGTGTCGGGGGTAGCTTCGACGTAATTGCAGGCGCGGTTAAGCGGGCGCCGTTATTTTGGCAAAAACACCACGTTGAATGGCTCTACCGTCTGATTCAAGAACCAAGTCGTTTCAAGCGGATGCTCGTGTTACCCCGCTACTTGCGGTTAGTTAAAAAAATAGCGCGCCAGCAAGCCAATTAACTGGCAATCATTACCAGTTATAAGCCACTGCGTTACGATGACAATTGCTTTTGTGCGTGTACCCAGTCTTCAGTCATGAATTCAAAAATAGCTCACCTAGAATAACATCCTAGGTGAGCTATTTTTGGTATCATCACTCTAATTAGGTGCCCAGCACCCGACCGACTGGTTATTTTTCAAGATAAAACTCAAACCGGTTACCAACGTACTGGGTCCGCACGTATTCAAACGGTTCGCCGGTTTGCAGATACGAAATCTGCCGTAACCGTAGCAACGCATCGCCACGCCGGACTGACAAGTATTCTGCGATACGCTCAGAAGCAGACATCGCCGAAACAGTCTGTTGAGCCTTACCAGGCACTAAACTTGCCTTCTCTTCCAACGTCCGATACAACGAACTCGTAATTTCGTCCTTGGTGAACTGCTTGACGAGTCGTTCTGGAACTGTTGCGACCTCAAAACAAATTGGCACATCATCACCATAGCGAATTCGTTCCATCCGTAGAACTTGTTCGTTGGCGCCTAACGCCAACTTTTCGCTCTCAGATAGCGACGGGCTCGTCACGTGATATGAAATCGTCTTACTTGATGGGACCTTACCCTGGGCCAGCATTAGATCAGTAAAACTGGTGACACCGGACATTTTTTCTTGGACCTTCTGATTCGCGACAAACGTGCCGGCACCGACTCGCCGCTCTAATATTCCTTCGTCAACCAATGTCTGGATTGCTTGTCGAAGGGTCATCCGACTAACATCGAACTGTGTAGCCAGCTCCCGTTCAGACGGAATCCGGTCACCAACGGCCCACCGACCTGCTTCAATCGCCTGCTTAATTTGGTTGTGGATTTGAATATAAATTGGCGAACTCATGGTACTCATCCCTTACTTCTAATTTATTTAGCTGCTTTTTTACCGTAGCTATATGTTGCGACTAAATCTTGATTGCCATCTAAGATGTTGATATCAGCATCTTTACCGGCTTCCAATGTTCCTTTCTTAGTCAACCCAAATTCACGTGCTTGGTTGACAGAAGCCATCTTAACCGCTTCAGCAATGCCGCAACCGGTGAACTTCTGAATGTTCTTGAAGGCATTAATGAATGTCAGGACAGAACCAGCCAAGTTACCTTCTTCAAGACGTGCTTGACCATCCTTAACAATCACTTTTTGACCACCTAATTCACTGATACCGTCGGGTTCACCCTTGGCACGCATTGAATCAGTCACCAATTCGATCCGGTCAACGCCCTTTTGTTCGTAAGCGAGCTTGATCATGTCAGGCACGATATGGAACCCATCACAGATCAATTCACAGTACATGTTGTTTTCAAGCATGGCATGACCAGTAACACCTGGTTCACGGTGCTTGAATTCACGTTGCGCGTTGTATAAATGCGTCACGTGAGTTGCTTTACTTGCTAATAATTGTTCACGAGTCGCGTTACTGTGGCCCACTGAAGGCACAATGCCATTTTCCAAGCAGTACTTTTCAAATTCACGCGAACCAGGATCTTCCGGCGCGTAAGTAATCAACTTAACCCGACCACCCGACAACTTGTTCCAGTTGTCTAATAAGTCAACGTTAGGATTCTTAATGTACTTTTCAGGTTGGGCACCCTTAAACGTCGCCGAAATGAATGGGCCTTCCAAATGAACCCCTTGGATAACCGGATTTTCATCGGCGGCCTTGTTAATACCGGCCATCGAATGGTCTAAGTTTTCGTTGGATTGCGTCATGGTCGTACAGAAGTATGACGTAATACCTTCGCGGGCAACCATATCATTAACCATTTCGTTAATTTCAGCTGGATTCCCGTCCATTGAATCAAAACTATAACCACCATGGCTATGAACATCAATGAAGCCCGGTACAATCGTTTTGCCACTCACAAATTCGATATCATCATCGGGTTGGGCCACGTAGTCATCCATTGGACCAACCGCTTCAATTTCCTTACCGAAACGAATGTAGCCGTCATCGATCTTTTCTAGACCAGTATAAATGATGGCATGTTTTAACACTTTGCTCATGAACAATTCCTCCTTGGATTTATCTGGTTTAATTATAATCGGTATAGACCAAACTTGCAACCACCAGCACCAAGTAATTTAAGATTCGCCAAGTTCCTTCGCAATCGTTGCATCAATTCCCTTCACCACTGCGGTCATAAAGCCGGCCTCTTCCATGGCCAGTAATCCAGCAACCGTCGTGCCACCAGGTGAAGAAACTTGATCGATCAGGTCAAACGGAATTTTATCAGAAGCTAAAACATTCTGCGCACTGCCCAGCGTGGCCTGCGCCGCAATCTTAGTCGCTGCATCCTTGCTCAAACCGTGCTTGACGCCTGCGCGGGCCATCGCGTCAATAAAGAAATAGATGTAGGCCGGCGAACTACCTGCTAAGGCTGAAAAAGTTGGAAAATCTTTCTCAGCGATGGCACTCGTGGCACCAATCGCATCGAATAATTGTTGTCCAGCCGCATATTGCTCTGGTGTTAAGGCATCATTACCAACCAACGCCGTCATCCCGGCACCAATCGCCACGTTCACATTCGGCATGATTCTCAGAACGGGGAGATCAGGGACAACCGTGGCATAATCGGCCAAACTCAATCCTGATACCATTGTAATAACCCACTTGCCCGTTAAAGCTGCTTGAACTTCTTTTAATGCGGCCAACGCAATGTTCGGCTTAACTGCCAAAACGATAACGTCAGCAGCTTGTGCCACGGCCAAATTAGTGTCACAGGCCTGTAGCCCATTTTTTTGCGCATAAGGTTGATAACTCGCAGCATGGGCACTGTGAATATAAATATCTGCTGGGACGACCGCTTGTTGTTTTAACCACCCATCAATAATCGCGCGGCCCATGTTACCGGCACCAATAAATCCGATTTTCATCCGTAAAACGCTCCTCTGACTTATAATTTATATCATTAACCACTAACCGATTAACGGCTAGGCAGGATTAAACAGACATTCCCGCTTACTCTTCTACTATACCAATATTTGTGAAACTGTGGGTAATTAATCACTTCTTTCAGCTCAACTTTCACTATCAACAAATAAATATCACGAGCCACTCTATTAAGGTGATTGCTTATCAATACTGAAACCAATTGATTAATCTATTAATAATCGGCCTTCAATATGTGCGAAGCTCGTTGACAGGTCTGCTTGAACAAGCTAATGTAAACAGCAATCAAACACAGCGTTGCTTCCGAACACGGCTGTCTAAAAACAACTAAGGAGTGTTTCACTATGAACCAGAACAACCATTTCCGACTCACCTTATCAACCCTGCTGCAACAATGCCAGCAAGACATCACTAGTCTGCCCACGGCCATGCGCGCCGTCTTCAGCTGGCAACGGGGACTTAATGAATTAAAGACGCTTCGCCGCACCACTAAGTTGATGATGAGCACGATGCTAATCGTGACCATCATTGGTTTTATTCTGGGTCGCGATTACAGCCTACATGGCTGGATTGGCCTATTGACCGGGATTACGGTCGTGATTAACTTAATTCTGGTTGATCAAGGGCGACTGACGAACTATAGTTGGGGCATTATTGCCTGTGCGGCTTGGCTTACTACGGCCATCACCAATCGGCTGATTGGTGACATTGCGTCGCAATCATTTTACCTTATCATGCAATTTGTCGGCATCACCGTCTGGCATCGTAAAATGGCAGCGCAACCCGATGCCAGCGAACTGACTGGTCGTAAATTGAGCAAATTAGCCGGTTGTGCCTGGTTCGCGTTAGCCGTACTCGTCTACGCCATTGTCTTACACTTTAGTAAACAACTTAACGGTAACCAAATCTACCTGGACGCGACCCTGTTACCACTTGGGATTGTCGGTAGTGTCCTCATGGTCAACGGTTATCGTTCCCAATGGGTTGCGTGGATCACACTCGACGTGATTAACGTTATTATCTGGTTCAACCAATTAAAAGGCTTCAGTCCTGCAGCCGCCTCAATGTTAGCATTGCAACTAGTGATGCTCGCTAACGCGTTATATGGTGCCTACTTGTGGTTCTTCGGTCAAAACACTCAGCAAGATAAACTAGATACACATTAAGCAAGCTAACTGGCAATCAAAACCAAGCACTAATCGCTTCAAAGTTAAACACATAACTTTGAAGCGATTTTTTATTTGGGTTACCGTTCGGGTGGCTACATCCTTATCTGAAAAATGTCTATCAGTTTACATTTAGCGACGAGTTTGTTTAAGTTAGAACTAATTAACTGACTATTGAGGGGGACGTTTACCATGGTGACAGTCGTTCGTCGCACACTTCACGATAAAATCTTTATTATTGCATTAATTTGTGCTGGTTTAAGTTTGTTCATCGGGACACCCCAACTGACGGCAATTAATTGGGCTACGATTGGCACCTTATTTGCACTCATGATCAGTGTTCAATTACTTCGCGCGATGCATTTGCTTGATACTTTAAGGGACTGGCTCTTAGTTAAATCACACGATACCCGTCAAATGTGTCAATTATTCATCTTACTGGCCTTTGGTGGCTCAATGATTTTAACTAACGACGTTGCGATCCTAACGTTAATTCCAATCTTTCTCACACTCGCCCGGCGTCAGCACCTGGCCATTGCCTACCCAACGACTTTAATTATCATGGCAGCCAATCTTGGTAGCGCGTTTACGCCCATTGGCAATCCCCAAAATTTATTTTTGGTCACGTTCTATCACGTTAATCTATTCACGTTTTTTAAATTGTCGACTCCGTTAATGCTTGCTAGTCTAGCTTTATTAGTTGCCTTAAGCCGGCGGTTACCTCGGTTGCCGCTAACTGTAACACCAACCAAATCTACGCCCATTTCTCGCAGTCAAATCGGGCTTGCGGGCGGCCTGATCAGTTTCATTATGCTTGGCATTTTTAATTTGGTGCCCATTTCACTAGTTATTATCGGAACGATTGTCGTAGGCCTCATGATTAACCGACGCGTCTTTCAGTACGTTGATTACGCACTACTCTTAACCTTTATCTGCTTCTTCATCTTCGTTAGCGCCATCAGTCATAATCCCGCAATAACGCATTGGCTCAACCAATTAACTCAGACAGCCCCCAGTGTCTATATTACTGGACTAATTACTAGCCAAGTCATCAGCAATGTTCCAGCCGCCATCTTACTAGCGAATTTCACGCCCCATTTATCAGCGCTATTTTTAGGCGTCAATATCGGCGGTCTGGGGTCATTGGTGGCCTCACTAGCAAATCTGCTTGCCTTAAAACAATTGTTGCCCTTCAATGATGAACAACCACTCCACCATTTTTTGATCGTGTTTACGGCCCTCAATGGACTTGGCCTGTTCATTTTAGGCCTTGGTGGCTGGTTCTATTTACACCTATAATTCAGTTACGCTGAGTAACGATTCAGTGAGAACTTGCAAACCAATCAACTTGAAATAGTGCGAAAACCAGTAACTAGCGTGACATCATAAAAGGAGCAGTCTCAATATCATGTGAGCCTGCTCCTTTTACGTTCTATCTCTGAGATGTTTAGTGATACTTAGTGCACCTGATCCACCAACATGGCCGGAGTGACGATTTGCTGACCATCGTAGCGGTGACCCTTGATCACGCGTTTCGCCCTGACAAATTCACCATCGACCGTCAGCGTTAACGCACAAATTCCACCATCAAACAGGCCTGAACGACTGCCTGCATCAATTAGATATCGTGGAACGTCTTGCGCATCTGCCTGCATCTTTAAATAACCAGTGTGTGAACCAGTCAAGGTCTGCACCTGCGTATGACCAGTAATGATGACTTTATTGAATAAGTTCCGATGCCAACGGTGACTGCCAGTCGTGAAGTCATCATAATAGTCATCCCGAATCCACAGTAGGTCAGTCGTTGTTTGTTGTGTTAATGGGTATTGCCAGTTAACACCCGCGTGCATAGCCAGTAACCGACCATGTTGCCACATCAGCGGCAAATGTGCTAAGAAATCAGTATCCGGCTTTAATGGCGCACCATTTAATGCCCGCCGAACATGATTGGGATTGGAGGAGTAAATCCCTAATTTGCGACAGGTCCGGTGACCACCGTTCAACACCCAAGTTGCGGTGGCATTGTCATCACCATGAGCTGTCCGTAGCCAAAATTCATCATGATTGCCAAGTAAAGCCACATCGCCGTATTCCCGTACCCGTTTTCTAACCATCGTCAGTACTTTTAGCGGCGCCAACGGAGCTGACTCGGTGGCATGACCAAAATAGCGTGCCGCCGTACCATCAATATAATCGCCCAAGAAAATCAAGCGCGTCGCGGTAACTTCAGGATCGGCTAATAAAACTGCCAGATCATCCGCGGCACTATGAATATCACCAATAAACGTATACAGCGGCATATTACTCCCTCCGTCTCATCGATAACCACGTGCATTAGTCGGGTTTAACGACCACCAATAACATCTGAAATCCTTGAACGGCATATAACGCGTGCCGGGCATCCTTAGGAATCACGATCGATTGTCCCGCAGTTAAATGATAAATGGTGCCTTCAATCGTAATTTCCGCTTCTCCACTTAAAATATTGACCATCGCATCGCCCTGGGCAGAATGGCCGCCAATCTCTTGGTCGGTTGCGACTGAAAATAGCGTCATACTTAAATCATCCCGTTGAACCAGTGTCCGGCTATTAACTTGATCATCATCCAGTGGAATTTGTTCAGTTAAATTGAGGACCTTAGCATGATCAATTTTGTTAATTAAACTCATTTGAATTCCTCCGCATCTCGCTATTAAGGCCTATTTCGTTTCTAATTGAATAAACTGGCACGGCTGCTCAGCGACCAACGTATGGACCGTATGAGCTGGCACCACTAACATCTCGCCCGCATGCACTTCTTGGTCGGTCTCCGTCGCCAAACGGACGGTCAAAGTACCATCAACAACCTCAAATAAGCGGGTCAGCGTGGATTGTTCAGCACTAATACTTTCACCCGCCGCCATTGCGTACATCGCAAACGGCAGTTCAATCCCTAATTTTCGAGCAAATGATTTACTAGTAATTGCATGCTCCCGGTAAGTCATCGTGGTTTTTAAATCAATTTTAGTTACCGCCATTTCAAATCCTCCTTGGTCATCATCATGGTCGCTTACGTTATTCATGATGGTATGATTCCCTAAATTAAGCTTAACGCTAACAAACTCAATTTTCGAGGTTCGATTGAATAAACATCTTATAATTCTGAATAACTGACTACTAGTCATATACTTAATAACCACGTCATCTCTGGCAGGTAAATGCCTTTGCATCCAGATATGGGCCATGCAAAAAGCTGTCCAAGCGTCATTGCGACGCTGAACAGTCTGCTGTTACTACATTTGATAACAGTTCTGTGGAAAATTTGATTTATTCAGTCAACTAGTTGGGGCTGGTAGTGGGACAACTAAGGCTACGTAGCCTCTTCAACCAAATCTCATAGATCAAGTTCCAATACGACTTATTTTCGATAATAAGCCTTGGCCCAGCAGTTGCGACGCTCCCGACACCACTGTTCAAAAGTACCTACAAACATTTGGACATCTTGCGCAGGAATTAGTTCTTCCGTTCGCTGCATGTGCACAATATCAGATATCACCGGATCAAAAGTATACGTAACAACCAGATGTTGTGGGATTCTTCGAATAATCCCACCGTTACGAGTAATCTCTAATCGCATCGTCTCCAGCTCAAGTTGAACTTGCGAATAAGTCTCTCTGGAGCAATAATCGACAACATCATACTGCTCATAACATCGTTTATACCAGGCATGCGAATTAGCCGGCAAAACATCAAATTCACCACGATTCATACGATTTCGAACAGCACGGTTAGCGCGCTTCTTTCCATAACCCATATGTGCTTTAAAAATTGGTGTGCTTTTATAAGAACGACTCATAATAATTGTGATGGCCGTCATGACGAGTTAACTAGTACGTATTTTTAAAATTAACAATGCCAGCCATTAACCTCTTCCGTGTACTTACGGAATAAATAAATTCATTGACCAGACCTCCTATCCCATCTGGATCGTGCCCCAAATAGAATACTAAAACATATCACATTATTATTGATGATGGCAAATAAACAGACCGAGACAAAAAAATCCACTTCGTGAAGAATCCGTTACGCATTCTTCACGAAGTGGCACTACCCGCCGATATTAAGATAAATTTAAGCCAATAAAAAAGTCGTTACATCAAGATCCTAAGACCTGATTAACGACGAAAGGCGTAACAATTGGGCTAGCTGGGTTCGAACCAGCGCATCACGGGATCAAAACCCGTTGCCTTACCACTTGGCTATAGCCCAATAATGAAATGGAGGGGAGTGGATTCGAACCACCGAACCCGAAGGAGCGGATTTACAGTCCGCCGCGTTTAGCCAGACTTCGCTACCCCTCCGTAAATCATTCAACTATATTAGAATACATAATTTTGAATAAAAAATCAAGACTTTTTTCAAAGTTTTTTCAGTTTTTATTTCAAATCCAGAATTTGCGTATCTTGATACCACTCCGCCATAAAATTATTGGCTTGCCATTCATTGATACGCTTGAGTCCATAGCCCACTGCTTGGTCATAATAGGTGGTCTGACCAAACACCCGCGGTTGCGGATGGACGTGCAAATGACCAAATAAAACGTGCGCCACGTTAAACTGCTCCAACAGTTGTCCTAACCGGGGCGTTCCCATTAACGCGTTAGCCATATTCCAAAACCGATTATCATCAGAAAAACGCAAATAATCGATCCGGGGAACAAAGTGCGTCATAAAAATAACTTGCTTGTGATCCACAGCAGCCAAGTTAAGCTGCGCTTTTACTTGGTTGAGCATTAAATCAGTCCGCTCCTGATCGCTCATCGGCTGTTTAATAGCCCGGTCGATCCAAAACGCATTCTTCCAGTGTAAGAAGTCGGCCGCAGTCGTATCAGGGACCTGGGCAGCATACTGATAGTCATACCACCCATTATGTCCAATCACGCGCCAATCTGTACCAGAAATATCGATATACCGGTTATGCAGGTAGCCATCAAAATGCCCTGTTTCAAGCTCGTCAAACGAAATGCCATGGACCATGTCATGATTACCCGCAATCCAGTAAACACACGTCTGTGCGCCTAATAGGGCCTGTAAATCGACGACAAACTGCTGACTACGCTGAAAGTCATTAAAAAGATCGCCAGCAATCAAATAAATCTGAACACCATTCTGTAAAAGATAGGTCGCCTGAGATCGCATCATCGCAGTCGCATCCACTCGATTAACATCAAAATGATTATCACTACTGAAAGCAATTCGTACGATGGTCAACCCCTCCAAAACAAAAAAGATATGCTACCACTAAGATAACATATCTTCGAGTAAATATTCAATTTAGCGAATGCCTTGCATCGACCGTTTAATCATTGGCACCATCATAAAGAGGATAATCCCTAAAACGACACTAACAATCCCGGTAATCGCAAAATATGGCACTTCGGTTTGCGTCGAGTAGAAACGGACAATCTGTGCATTAAGCGCACTACCAACCGAATCAGTTAGGAACCACATACTCATCATCTGAGAAGCAAAAGCCTTTGGTGCAAGCTTGGTGGTAACTGATAAACCAATTGGTGAAATCAACATTTCAGCAATTTCAACGACTGCCCAACTGGCAACTAACCACCATGGACTAACCTTCCCTGCAGTTCCAAAGAGCGCTCCAGGTACAGCCATCACTAGGTAAGAAGCCCCAGCGAATAGCAACCCAATCGCAAATTTAGTTGGTGAACTAGGTTGTTTTTTACCCCACTTAGTCCACAACCACACGAATGGTGTTGTATAAATCATGATGAACAATGGGTTTAGCATTTGGAAATCAGAAGCAGCTAGATGGGTAAAACCAAGATCCAAATTAACCCGATTAGCTGCAAATAACGCAAGTACGGACGAACCCTGTTCTTCAATTGCCCAGAATAAAGCAGCGGCAATAAACAATGGGATATAAGCCCGAACACGTGAACGTTCTGTTGCATTAGTCTTGTCAGACGTTAACATCAAAATAAAGTAAACGATTGGTGTCAAGATAACAAGCGTACTAATTAAACTAATAACATTTGCTAACGTAAGAGCATTCATTAATTGCATTAATAGTAGAATCAACCCAATCCCAACGATTCCTAAGATTGTCCACCGCATGATTTTTTTCAAATCACCGGGTTCTAATGGATCAGTTGGATAGAGGCTAGCAGAACTTAAATTCTTCTTACCATCAAAGTAGTATTGCAATAGACCAAAGAACATCCCAATCGCAGCTAAGGAGAAGCCTAAGTGGAAGTTAACATTTAAGCCGATCCGACCAACTAAGGCTGGTGCAACCAATGAACCTAAGTTAATCCCGAAGACGAAAATACTAAAACCTGCATCCCGACGTGTATCTTCCACTGTATACAATTGACCAACCATGTCAGAGACGTTTGGCTTTAATAACCCAGTCCCAATGACAATAAGTGCGATTGAAACAAATAGTGCACCAACTCCAAATGGCGTTGATAAAACGATGTGGCCTAACATGATGAAGACCCCACCAATAAAGACGGTCTTACGGCTACCCCAGACACGGTCACTTAGAAAGCCACCGAGGACACTAGAAACGTAAACTAATGCCGAATAGATTGACATAATGGATGCTGCGGTGACTTGGTCAAATCCAAGACCACCTTTAGCGACACTGTAGTACATGTAATAGATCAGTAGCGCACGCATCCCGTAGTAACTGAATCGTTCCCACATTTCAGTGAAGAACAACGTCCGTAAGCCACGGGGTTGGCCAAAGAACGACCGATCCAGCTTTTGTTCCTTATCCAATAGAGATTCCTCCAAACTTCTTAACCAGTTTGTATTTCGTTTAAAAGTAACAAGTTTTGTTTCTTAATTAAACATAATAACTATTATACTAGCCTTAATCTTAATCAACAATAGCACTAACCGTTTTCTAATCTAATAACCATTAATTAAATTAATATCCACCATACATAAATAGTCTTAAATCCTTTTATAGCACCAAAAACTAGTTGATAGGACATTTTATAAGGCTTTTAGCTTTCTGAAATTAACACTAAATTCTAATTTAATATAAAATAATTAATAGCATTCAAATGCTGAAAATACGCAATTGGTATTAAAAATCTAATTAAACAAAAAAACAAAACTGAAATTATCAACAATAAAGTACCGCTATTAAAATGGCTATGATTGTTCGCAGCATGTAATTTACAGTTATTGCGACTAATTATAATAAACCGCAAGATTGATATGCTAAGCATACCTAAAAAGCAGTGGCGACAATAGGCATCATCCTACTAAGCCCTTACGATCATTTTGATACTTCGGCATTCAAATAGCTAACATTCTTATATCAAAAAAGCAGCTTTGCGTTTGCGCAAAGCTGCCAATCATTTTATGTCTATTTAAAAATAAAAAGGCGAGAACCACGTCCCACCTCACAAGTGCCGGCTACCAGAGTCGAACTGATGACCCTCGGTTTACGATACCGATGCTCTACCAACTGAGCTAAGCCGGCATGATATAAAAATAGATGTTAACACAATTGCCAACATCTATGTCACTCCGACAGGCGGGCTCGAACCGTCGACATCTTGATTAACAGTCAAGCGCTCTA
>NZ_JAKZEQ010000031.1:0-43246 GCF_022549155.1 Lactiplantibacillus sp. ME-2 | reverse complement strand
ATTCGGTTTCTCGTCCCATTTACTTATACAGAGGCTAGTTATGTCACAGCCTCTTATGAACATTCTTCTGTTATAGTCCAATCTGGCCTTCTCGAGTATCATAGGGCTTTTCTCATACCAAAAAGCACGACTGCATTAACAGCCGTGCTCATTATATTCAAATTAGTGGTTCAATCCAAATGCCTGATTATCACTAGCATCCGCGCTAGCTGCATCACTAGCTGCTTGTTCTTCGGCCATCAACCGAGCGCGCTCATGTTTGTTATACCAAGGTGAAACAGTGAAAGCCAAGACATCGTTCATCAGATAAACGGAACTATTAATGAACATTGCTAGTGTCGCCGAACCTTGACGGAACGAGATGAACCAGAGGACCATTTGTGCTAAACCAGAGGCAATCCACCAGAAATACTGGTTGTTGTAACGGAGGAAGCAAATAACGCCGGCCGTTAAACAAATCGCAAAACTAATGGCATCGACCCATGGCCGGGGATCATCAGTCAAGGCACCAATAAGATAGCCGGAGATGGCATAAACAACTAAAGTTGCGACAATTGCGACGATCCACGTCTTACCCGTAAACTTCCGAATCTTTGAAACCATGTTGACGTTCCAATTAGCACTTAATAGTACTGGAATATCAAGCGTTACGACGTAGGCTAATTGTTCCCCAATGCTTAAATAGTTCTTAGCTGAAAAACCAACTACGATGAAGCAAGCGGCGGAGATGACGCCTAATAATCCATTGACTGACTTAGCCGCATTAATGGCTAACACACAAAGAACACCCAAAGTGGTCCCAATAAATGTTAAAATAGACAATGCTGTAATTGGCGCACTTACTAACGTCATTACTTGACATCCTAGGCTAAAATAGAATAGATAGTAGTTCTGTTGGGGCCAACCTTTTAGTTGGTGTGATAAGAATTTAAAATAATTACTCAAAATCATGCTCCTCTTTCCGTTTTCATATGCGGTTGTAGGTGTCTAGTTGGCCAACCAGTCACGTCACACTACTACATGTAGTGCTTTTGTTTAAAACAACACAATATATTGTATCATTATCTTGGCCGATGAAAAGGGTAAAATTCCAAATTTATATTGAATTGTTTACGATTAATCCAACTGCGCCCCGGCAATTTGGTATTTTTGGCGTGCTGATTTTTTTATATTTTTTTGGTTTCGGCCTACTGATAGCGTTGTCAATATCAGGTCAAAACAATGCGTTTTGTCGCAATACAATGCTTGCAGTATACTGGAGAGGAACAAACTTTTAGCATCACAATATAATTAATTTTTTTGGAGGAACCTCATGATTACGCTTAAATCAGATCGCGAAATCAAAGGGATGCAAGCTGCCGGTGACATCATGGTTGGCCTGTTTCACGCCCTTGAAGATTACATCAAGCCTGGAATTACGACTTGGGATGTTGACCACTTTGCCTACGAATACATCGTTGCACACGACGCTACTCCTGGCGAACTCAACTTTGAAGGTTATAAGTACTCAACTTGTGTCAGCGTCAATGACATGATTTGTCACGGCTGTCCTAGTAAAGATATCTTGGTCAAAGATGGAGACTTATTAAAAGTTGATACCGTCATTAACTACCATGGCTACCTTAGTGACTCTTGCCACGCCTTTGTTGCTGGTACACCATCACCCGAAGTTAAAAAACTCATGGAAGTGACCCATAAAGCGCTATACCTCGGTATTGACCAAGCCGTTGTTGGCAACCGAATTGGTGATATCGGCTGGGCTATTCAGAATTACACTGAAAACGAAATGGGTTATGGCGTTGTACGCGAATACATTGGTCATGGTATTGGACCGACGATGCACGAAAAGCCTGATGTTCCACATTATGGCGAAGCTGGTCACGGCACTCGTCTAAAAGCTGGTATGACCATTACCATCGAACCAATGGTCAACATTGGCGACTGGCGTTCTGGCGAAACTGCCGATGACGGTTGGACTGTTCGCACTTTAGATGGCAGTCTTAGCTGCCAATACGAGCACACCCTTGTCGTTACCGATGACGGTCCTAAGATTTTATCATCATTCGATAATGATTTTGATGCTAAATACTTATGGAATAAGTAATATCATTTAAATTATAATCACGAACAATCCCACCCTAGTTTAGTAACTTGCTAATCAGGGTGGGATTGTTTTAGCTATTATCAACAGCACGTTCACTAGCTATTGTCAGAATAAAACTAGTTATATGTATCTTGGAAAACGTCTTGATTATAAGACACGAAAAACTGATATTGGATAAATTTTAACACCTTTATCCTCGGTCACAATCAACTAATTCAACCACCTAATATATTTATTTTAATGACACCCGTTTGGCAAAACTAACGCTGATGCAATAACGTTCTCAGCCAATCTTCATCTTTTACCGCTTATTGCAAATCGTCATTCACCACTTGACGCGCTCAAAATCATCTTGTATAGTTAGTCCCAATTAATCCAGAGGAGGATCAGACATGACTCAATTAACAAGTAGTGCTTTGAATAACTGTTGTTGCCGAACTGCGCGCTTATCGCGATGTTCGGCCTGTTAAGCATTGACTTTTTGAGGAGTGTCATCCTAAAAATCAATGTCCAGCATGGCTGGATATTGTACTGGGCGCGAGGAATTCATTCGAATTCTCGCGCCTTTTTTGTCGCTTTTGGCACCCCACCGCAGCGATTGGAGGAATTTATATGCTCATTCAGCACGTTCAAGAACTTATCGGCCACACCCCCCTGATGGCGTTACCCATCGAGGTTCCAAATCACAGTCACATCTATGCCAAACTTGAAATGTTCAACCCCGGCGGCAGTATTAAGGACCGGCTGGGAGCCTATCTGATTGAAGACGGCTTGCAACGGGGCCGGGTTAACGCCAAGACAACGATTATTGAACCAACTGCTGGTAACACCGGAATTGGTTTAGCCTTAGCAACTCAAGCGCACCACCTACGTACCATCTTAGTCGTCCCAGAAAAGTTCAGTATGGAAAAACAAGTTTTAATGCAAGCATTGGGTGCTGAAATTGTTCATACACCTAGCGAGGAAGGAATCAAAGGTGCCATTCGCAAAGCTGAGGCACTAGCCGCAACGATTTCCAACAGTTACGTCCCCATGCAATTCAAGAATCCGGCTAATCCCGCGGCTTATTACCACACACTGGCACCAGAAATTCTGGCGGACATGCCTGCACCTATAACCGCCTTCGTCGCTGGAGCCGGTAGCGGTGGGACATTTGCCGGAGTAGCGGCTTATCTTCAAGCCCAAGATTCAGCAACCAAAGCCGTAGTCGTTGAGCCAGAAGGTTCCATTTTAAATGGTGGACCGGCTCACGCACATCGTACTGAGGGAATCGGCGTCGAATTCATCCCACCATTTTTCGATCAGGTTCGCATCGATCAGACACTGACCATCGCGGACGATGATGCCTTTGCCCAAGTTCGACACCTAGCCCGTGACCACGGTTTACTGATTGGCAGTTCTAGCGGCGCTGCGCTAGCCGCTAGTTTACAACTTGCCACCAACCTGCCTGCCAATAGTCATATCGTGACCATCTTTCCAGACAGTAGTGAGCGTTATCTGAGCCAAAAAATCTATACGAAATGAGGACTTTAACAATGAAATTTGAAACCCAATTAATTCACGGTGGTATCAGTGAGGACGCCACTACTGGCGCGACTTCGGTACCCATCTACATGGCCTCGACCTTCCGCCAAACAAAAATCGGTCAAAATCAATACGAATATTCACGGACGGGAAATCCAACCCGGGCCGCCGTCGAAGCATTAATTGCCACCCTCGAACATGGCAGCGCTGGCTTCGCATTTGCTTCTGGCTCCGCTGCCATTAATACCGTCTTCTCACTATTCTCGGCTGGTGATCACATTATTGTGGGAAATGATGTCTACGGTGGCACCTTCCGCTTGATCGACGCCGTTTTGAAACACTTTGGCATGACTTTTACAGCCGTAGATACGCGTGACTTGGCCGCCGTTGAAGCCGCAATTACCCCCACAACTAAGGCGATTTATTTGGAAACACCGACGAACCCGTTATTACACATTACGGATATTGCTGCCATTGCGAAGCTCGCGCAAGCACACGATTTACTGAGTATCATCGACAACACCTTCGCCTCCCCATACGTCCAGAAGCCCCTGGATTTAGGCGTTGACATTGTTTTACACAGTGCTTCCAAGTATCTCGGTGGTCACAGTGATGTTATCGGTGGCTTGGTTGTCACCAAGACGCCAGCACTTGGCGAAAAAATCGGCTACTTGCAAAATGCCATCGGTAGTATTTTGGCCCCGCAAGAAAGCTGGCTATTACAACGTGGTATGAAGACTCTGGCATTGCGCATGCAAGCCCACCTGAATAATGCCGCTAAAATCTTTACTTACTTAAAGTCTCACCCAGCAGTTGCTAAGATTTACTATCCAGGCGATCCTGATAATCCCGATTTTTCGATTGCCAAGCAACAGATGAATGGCTTCGGCGCAATGATCTCGTTTGAATTACAACCAGGAATGAACCCCCAGACCTTCGTTGAACATTTACAAGTCATCACGCTCGCCGAAAGTCTCGGAGCATTGGAAAGTTTAATTGAAATTCCAGCCTTAATGACTCACGGTGCCATCCCACGCACAATTCGGCTACAGAATGGCATCAAAGACGAGCTGATTCGCTTATCAGTCGGTGTTGAAGCCAGTGACGATTTGTTAGCAGACCTTGAGCGCGGGTTCGCTAGCATTCAGGCAGATTAAGCTGGTGTTTCAGACGGCTCGTGCCATTCTCAATCGTGACCCCGCCGCGATCAATTTGCGGACAGTTATGTTGACCTATCCTGGTATTCACGCGCTCGCCTGGTACCGGGTTGCCCATTATTTTGAAACACACCGTTTACCATTATTGGCCGCCTTGCTGAGCCAACATGCGGCCCGGCGTACCGGGATTCTGATTCACCCGGCCGCGCAAATTGGTCACCGGGTCTTCTTTGACCATGGTATTGGTACTGTCATTGGTGCAACGGCGGTCATTGAAGACGACGTTACAATTTTACACGGCGTCACTTTAGGCGCACGTAAAACCGAACAAGCTGGGCGCCGGCATCCCTATGTTTGTCGCGGTGCTTTCATTGGTGCCCACGCCCAACTCTTGGGCCCTATTACGATTGGCGCCAACAGTAAAATTGGTGCTGGTGCGATTGTTTTAGATAGCGTTCCCGCCCACGTTACTGCGGTCGGTAACCCGGCCCATCTAGTTGCCACTCAATTGCATGCTTATCATGAAACAACCAGCAATCAAGCTTGATTCTTATCAAAACTGCGGCTTAGAATAACCGTTTGCTCGTATCAGTTATTGTGTCGACAATAAAACGTACTTATAAAATCAAAATTGATTTTATAAGTACGTTTTTACGTTACTTTGAAAATTTATTTATTATCCACAATTATTTGACAAACTTCGCTGCAAATTCGCTGAATTGCTTACCAGCACCAGCTAAGAATGATTGGGTGCCTTCATTTGTGATATGACCATTTTCATCAGCCAACTTATCAGTATTACCGATGTACAATTCTGGTTGTTGCATCGTTGGCATGTCTAAGAAGACCAAGGATTGACGTAAAACATGGTGTGCTAAGACGCCAGAGATACCAGAGATCGATTGGGAAGCAACCAAAGCAGGCTTGCCGCCCCAAACACTTTGACCCCATGGACGTGAAGCAACGTCCAAAGCATTCTTCAAGGCTGCTGGGATACTACGGTTATGTTCAGGTGTGACAAAGATGAACGCATCTTGAGCCGCAACGGCCTGACGAAATTCTGTATATTCTACGGGTGAATCCGCATCGTAGTCTTGGTTATATAGTGGCAACTTAGCGATATTTAAGTACGTTACTTCAGCGTCGTCTGGTAACCCAGCAACGATGGCTTCAGCGACCCCTTTAGAATAAGAATTTTTACGAATAGAACCTACAATTACACCATATTTTGTCATATCAAACAATCCTTTCAAAACTAATTTCTTCGTTTCACTTACTAATAGTAAGTATATCAAGTTGTTGAAAAAGTGCAACCATTTTAGCCTATCAATTTTCAAAATCACTTGTTCAATCGCCAAAAAACGTTGTTAAATCAAGACTTACGCTCCAGAAAAATATTTTAGTCTATGTCTAATTACCGACAGAAAAGGTCATCGGAGTATCAATGATTCCGATGACCCTTTCTTTATTTTCAATACACGTCTAATCGTCACGCGTTTCAGCGCGATATTTGATCAACTCTTCGTTTAAACCATCAAACATCTAAGAAATCTTGATAATCATTATCAACTTGTTCAACATACGCCGTGGCCCATTTAGCCATGGCTTCATCAAACTTCGCCGAATTACCAACGTATCCCCGAATCATGGCCGCCGTTGGACTTTGCGCATGAGCCTTTGCCAAAATCATTGCGCACGTATTTGCATAGGCTTGGAATTGACCCCAGTCTAGGGTTGGAATATCGATGGATTCCTTCATATCCCGAAATTGACGGACATAAAAACTCTTATTTTCCATTTGGAAATAGCCCAGGAACGCATCCGAGGTTGCTTGTAAAATGCGTTGCGAACTGACGATCCGTTGCCCTTCCGTCAATTCCATGGCGGCCGTTAACGCTGGCCGCGACTGGCTCCCGACTTTCCGCGTTGGTAAAGCTTCCTTGATTTGTAACACCATATGGCTACCATCCGTACTCGTCAGAAGAACCAAGTAACATAGTGACCCAAAACTCCCGACGCCCACACTATGCCGAATAATATCAGTAACTTCATATTGCGACAACAGCAAAGCGACATCGGTCCGTACGTTCAATAAATACTCGCTAATTCCGGCCTTTAGCCCTTGATAAGTTTGCCGATCAATATGGACAGAACGGGGCGCGTTCTCCTTAAATTGCCGTTCACCGCGACTATTAGTGACCGTAAACTTACGCACAACTTGTTCTGAATTACGTTTTTGAGCCTTTTTAACCAAGGATGCAATTAAATCGGCCGTATCTTCGGGAGCACCACCGAAGTTCAAGACAGCCTGAACTTCGTTATCGCGATAAAAACGGTCTAACGTCGTCTGATCAAACATCCGTTTGAGTGCTTCCCGATAACTCGCACTCGCCGCCTGTATCAATTTTTCGACCTTTTTTGGTTTAAAGTTAGAATCACGAGCAGCTAGCAACACACTAACTAATAACCGACGTAAATCCCATTCCCACGGATGAACGCCAGCTTCGTCAAAGTCATTTAAGTCAAATACCAGTCGCCGTTCTGGTGACGCATAGAATCCAAAGTTACCAATATGGGCATCGCCACAAACTACGGCGGGAATTTCAGTGGACGACTGGTAATCCAAATCGTAATCCATTAACTCAACTGATCCCCGGAAGAATGCAAAAGCCGAAGCAGACATTCGTTCACGCCGCAATGGCAATAGTTCTGGTACCAGCATCTCCCGCACATGTTTCAGATAATCACTGGCGTTTCGTTTCACCGGTGTAAATGTCCCTAATTTTTCAAATGGGGTGACTTGGCGCCGCGCCTTTCCTAGCGCAATTAATTCAGCAACCGTATGATGTTGTCGAATATGAGTTAAATCAAGTGGTGGCATGAGTATCAAATCCTTTTATGATTTACTAATTTTATTATAGCGATATCTTCCAACGATAGAAAATAATTCAGCTAGTTGAACCCGCTTCTCGCGTCCCAATTATTGACCAGCTGACGCCAATTTACAAGCAATTTTCATGATAAAACGGCGATTCTAGTTGACGTACCCCTCAAAGTCACCTACAATTTAAGTTATAAATGATACCGCTTTCAAAAAGCGAGGAGGTCACGTATTATGGCAAATTCTGAAAAAACATTGGTCCTAGTTAAACCCGATGGTGTCAGTGAAGGACACATTGGTGAGGTTATCACCCGGTTAGAACGCAAGGGTTATCAAATTGCCGCCTTAAAGGTTATTAAAGCAACCGCGGAGCAACTTCAACAACATTACAGTGAGAAGGTTGGTAAGCCTTACTTTAAGGAAATCGAGACCTACATGATGGAAGGTCCACTCGTCGCCATTATCGTAAGTGGTACTGGCGTCGTCAAAGCGGTGCATCGTTTAGCTGGTAGCACCCGGCCTGCCGAAGCACAACCTGGCACAATTCGGGGGGATTTCTCTCATGAATATCCAGACGGTATTTTACGAAATGTTATCCATACCTCAGATAGCCGTGAAAATGCGCATCACGAAATTGCAATTTGGTTCCCCGAATTAGCCGTTAAAGCACGAAAAGCAGACAACAAAGTAAAAGCCTAGCTTCATTTTTAACATCACGATTACGCAATTCGCAATTACTGATCAATGGTCTGAACGCCATTGCGTCCAGTAATTGCGAATTTGTATACACTGGATGTTTTCCGTCACAACGTTAGTAAAGCTTCCAAAGATAACCCGTAAACTGGCCCAACTAACTGCCAACACGCGCCGAAATTTTCGCACTAATCGTTCGCACTAGTTATGATTAAACCAATCAACTAAATGGTTTGGGGGAATCATTATGAACATAGTCGTTGGACCATATGTACGGCGGCCGCGGGCTGTCAAATCGGACCCGCGCATCACCAGTAAATTTTCGATGTTTAATTCGCTACGACGAATTGATGAATGCCTAGTCTTGATTAAACGTACTGGCACACCAGGATTAATTGATTCAACTGCAACGTTAGGTTTGAACCTAACCCACTTAATGGGATTGAATGTCATCGTAACTAGTCGTGGACGTTCCTTCACCATCATTGTTCAAGGTCGGCAGCGGTCGTTCACGCTGACTGGCTGTCTCATTGAAGACACGCTCTACAACGCCGTTCACCCAGCACAACCAGACTATCTGATTTCACTAAATCGCCAGCTCATTACCAATAGTGATGACTTAATTGAGCAACTCTATGACCACTATTAGCTGGCCAGCATCACGCACCAAAGGCTAACCCACCGTGTGGGTTAGCCTTTTAAATTGCCCCATATTAAATGATCAGTTGAACGACTTTAAGCAGTGTCGCGGATGGTTTAGCCGGAATCTTCATCTTTTGAACGGCTGGCATTGCTGTGTGAACATTTTGGGCAACCGGACCCACTTGCGAGCGTTGCCCCGAACGACTATGCGCAACCAATACAGTATTATCCGCATTCCGCGCGTATATCACACTATTAGTAGCATCTTGTAAATCATCACTATAAATCTGGGTCATTTGGTGATGATAGACCGCGCTGTGCGGATCGTCTGGCTGAATTCGCTGTCCGGCCGCAATTTTGCGGATATGTAACGGGGTTGCCTCGTTGATGACCCGAGTCCCCTTCAGGTGTAGCCAAACTTGTGCGGCTTCCACCTTAGCTGCCGGAAAATCACTAAGTTGTGGCTGACGGATTGCCTTAAACGTTGCTGCGGTACTACGCTGCAGCCGACGTTGATGATAGGTCCGGCGCTGGCTTGTATGCCGTTCAAGCTGCACTTGTTCCCACACCAAACAAACACCAAAGAGGACGATACCGACCCGTAATGCCCAAATCAATTTTTTCAATGATTAGCCCCCACTTTACCATAATTACGCTACTTAATTTAACATGGTCTTAGCTAATTATATTGGCAAAGCCGGTAATAATTTAATTATTAATAGGGCAGTCGCACCAACTCGCTATCTCTAGTTGCGCTTCCCCTTAAACTATTAACGATTTCTAACTTGACAGCTAAACTGATTTATTGTCAAAATCACTATTTAAATATTTTATTTTATGATGGCAATACAAACACTTTGATTATCGCGATATACATTAGACGAGCATTAGCTTTTTCAATAAGGAGGCACTACTGATGAACTCATTCAAGAACCCACTTATGACAACACCCTATCTGCTAGCCATAATCGCCACACTGACGATCCTAGTTAGTCCACTGACAACGGTTGTTATATCAGTACTGATATGGTTGTCGGGAATTACGCTGGTGTGGTTACACCGCCAGCAACGATGGCTCCGCTTCTTCTACGCACCCGTGTTTTTGTACACTTTTTTACTAGAACAATGGTATTTCTCCCCCATCAACCCAGCCACTGACAGAAACGATTCTCATTAACCTCGCAATTCTTGGCATTGCCATTTTCAGCACATGGGCAGCTTATCAATTACGTCATAACGCGTAAATTACTCACCAAGAAAAATAAGTCCCCCAGATGCGGTAACCGTTTCTGGGGGGACTTATTGATTGCTTCAACAGCTACCGTTAAATAACGCTCGTTAGGCAGGCTTCACTTCGGCTAGTTTTTGATCCAGATATTTCTTCAATGCTGCTTGGGGATGAAAACCAACCACCTTTTCAGCGGGCTGGCCATTCTTGAATATCACTAACGCCGGAATACTCATAATCTCAAATTGTTGCGCAATTTCCTGATGTTGATCAACGTCGAGCGAAGCAAATTTCACTTGCCCATCGTACAGTTCATCTAACGCTTCAAGCACTGGTTCCTGCATCTTGCAAGGGCCACACCAATCCGCCCAAAAGTCAACCACAGTTAACGCGGTACCATCAGCCACCGTCGCAAAAGTCGTCTTATCGACTGGTTCGATCATATCTAATCCTCATTTCCAATTGATTTCCGTTCTATCATAGCATGTTTTCCCACAAAATTATGACTTCCGGGTCTGAATCACGTACATAGGTCACAAAATCTTGGTATATCGGTGTTCTACCAATCAAAAATTCGATATAATAGCGTTATAGAAACGATATAACCTAAAGGAGGAATTTTTGTGTCCACACAAACAATCAGTCCCGAACAGGACTCCGAATTAGTCGCTTCCGTCGCCGCTGAACAACTCGGTATTAAAGCCGTGACGTTGCGCAAATATAGCACCATGGTTGAAAAACAGCTTAACGATGAAAATCGCTTCCGCCCGGCCGATAACAGTCATCGCTTATATACAGCCGCTGATTTAAAAACTTTTCAGGCGGCCATCGAACTCGCCGAACAGGGCACAACGTTAGCCACTGCGCTAGGACGGGCGTTTGGTTCTAAGGTCCCGACATCCAAACAACCGGCGGCAACGACGACTCAGTCTGAGAAACCAGCGCCTGCAACTACCACCAAGTCGCCCCTCATCACGACAACCACCGTCGATCCCAGCAAAATGGCACCAGCGGCCAAGCCAGATGGCCCGACTAATGCTGAGCTCTATAAGCAGCAAGAAATGATCATCCGGCGCTTAGATTCACTCAGTGACCGCTTAAACCAAGTCCTTGACCAACTTGATCAACAAGCCAGTCAAGCGGCCAAACCTTGGTGGCATTTTTGGGAAAAGTAGCCATATGCTGGTCAACATACTTGCTCATCAGACTTACTTCGGTAGGGCAAGCATTACCTACAATCCAAATTAACGTGTGCTGCCAGTCTTAAAAATAAGCTACCTACACGTTCATCGTTCCAGTTAACTCGCCCAGCGATGGCTGCTATCAAGTGACTCTTTGTCAGGCAAGACGCAAAAGGCGCCCAGAATTAAATTTCTGGGCGCCTTTTGCAGCTAATTACCATGGCGGTTAGTAATTAGTTTTTTTATCGAACTACTTCGTTGCAGCTAAGTGCTTTTCGTAAGCAGCTTTGATTTCATTAACTAAATCTTCATCTTTCAAGTCAGTTGTTTCGCGAATGACTTGTTCGATTGGTTCATCCTTCAATAATTGTTGTAACTTAACACTTTCACTATCATTAGGATAGTTGAAGAAGAACATTTCACCAACTGTATCAACTAAGGCGCTGTAATCGCGACCACGTTCCTTCAATTCCCGAATTGGGCGAATGAAACGTTCGTTGAAACCTAATTTCCGAATTGGTGTCCGGCCGACCCGTTCAATATCATCAGAGATATATGGGTTTTCAAACCGACTCAAAATCTTCTTTTGATAAGCATGGTGTACTTCAGGATCAAAGCCCCACTTTTGAATCAACAAGTCGCCGGTTTCACCTAAAACGTGCTTAGCTTGGTCAACAACACTGTCATCCTTGACCGCTTCGCCAATCGTCTTGTAGCCCTTCATGTTACCAGTATAGGCTACGGTGGCATGACCAGTATTAACGGAGAAGAGTTTCCGTTCAATGTATGGTTCCAAGTCGTCAGCATAATCAACACCCTTTAATTGAATCTTAGGGTTTTTCATCTGGGACTTGTCGATAACCCATTCCTTGAATGGTTCAACTGAAACGAACAATGGATCATCATGCTTTTGAAGCGGTACGATCCGGTCAACAGCGGCATTAGGGAAGCCCGCATTTTGGTCAGCCCAAGCTTGTTCGTCTTCATTTAATGATTCATAAACGGATTTCTTTAATGACTGACTCCCGCCAATCATGTTTTCACAAGCAATGATATCAATTGGTGTCGTATTGTTGTTAGCTTGCCGTAACTTTAACCCGTCAGCAATTAATGGCGCGATGAACTTCAAGATCTTAGGTCCAATCGCAGTCGTAACCATATCGGCTTGGGCAATTTCTTCAGCAACCGCCTTAGGATCCTTACCGTTGTTAATACCCTTAACATCGTGAACTTCAATATGTTTTTGACCTTCTGCAGCCAATTCAATGGTATAACCATTCCGTTTGTTTAATTCGTCAATCAAAGTATCATTAACATCAACGAAAGTAATCTTAAACCCGTTGTCAGCCAAGGTTTCGCCAATGAAGCCCCGACCAATATTCCCTGCGCCAAAATGTACGTCTAACATGCTAATCAACTTCCTTTAATAGATTTATGATTTCATCTTCAGATTGAGCGTCCGCTAACTTAGCAACGTTGGCAACGTCGCTGCAGTATATGGCAATCTGAGACAAGAGGTTCAAGTGTTCACCGTTCAACCCAGCGATCCCGAAGATAACCGTTACAGTCTTATCATCATCGTTATCATCTGGATTACCCCAGCTCACACCCATTGGTACTTGGACCACGGAAATCCCGGTCTTTTTAATATACTTCATGCCATCTTCAGTACCATGGGGGATGGCAATGAAATTACCCATATATACGGAGACATCCTGATTACGAGCCTGCATTGCATCAATGTATTCTGGTTCGACACAACCGCCATCGACCAATAGTTGACCGGCTAAGCGGATGCCTTCTTCTTGCGTAGCCACTTGCTGGTTCAACGCAATCATTTTCTTATCTAAAGCTTCCATTGTTTTCACCTACGCTATTTCGTTAGTTCGTTCAAAAATGCTTTACTAATTAATTGATAAAGTTGCTGGCGATCGCCAGTCATAAACGTCTGCGTATTGGCCTGACTTTCAATGACTAGTGCGCTTAACTTACCCATCAACCGATTTTCAAAATCGCTGATATTGGCGGGCCCGAGCATTAGGACGATTCGCTGCAACCGAATCGATTGGTTGTCCATACTCTTAAATGGTAATGGCTGGTCAAGTTCGAAAATCGCACAATATGGTGCGGTGACTTCCTGACTTAACGTATGCACCAACGCCAAGTTCGTATTGGGAATACCGACCGGCGCCAGTCCTAAGCGGTGTAACAACCGGCCCGCAACTTCTAGCGGATCATGAATCAAGTTCGAATCAATATGCCGCGTGATCTTAACTAGCGTCTCGGCCACCGTCTCATCATCGTTGCGAATCGGCGTGATAGTGAAACGGTCTAAGATCTGTTTAGCAATCGTCATCTGTTGGTAAACGGTGTCAAAATCCAAGTTGATTTTCGTCGGCTCATCAACCGGTGAATCGATCACTTTGGTGCTTGGAAAATACTGATGAATATATTCCCGTAAGGCAGTGACTTCGTTTTCTAGTAACAGTGGGCTGACAACGCGGTAATTCAACTTAAATCCCGGTAACGTTGTCGTGGATAAAATCATGTCAAAGTCTTGTAAATTAACTTGGCCTAAATTACCAATCCGTGCAACCTCGATAGCCGTGATTTCAGGTACTAACCGCATCAGTCGCGTTTTCAAAATTCGCGCCGTCGTCATCCCATTCGGGCACAGGACCAAAACCTTGAGTGCTTGGTGACTCAACTGTTGCTCATACGTACTAGCAAAGTGGATCAACAAGTACGTCAACTCATCAGTTGTAAAATCCTGATCTTTAAAAATCGTTGCGAAGCCGCGCACCACCGCCGAATACAGCTTAGGATACTGTTCACGGACCTCTTGTAACTCAGCGGTTGGCGGCACGGGACCATTAACACCGTTACGTTGTAGGGCAATTTGCATATGTGCCGTCAAGTTATTCAACAAGCGGTCATCCGTCCCAAACGACCAGTTAAAGTTAGTCGCAACCGCGTCAATAAACTTTTTGACCCGATACGTTAGTTGCAAATCATAATTCGATAGCGACGCGTCTTGATCGATTCGAAACGTCAAGCCCTTAATTTGCTGGGCGAGAAAATCAATTTCAGCTCCCGTCACCACCGTCTTAATCTCAGCGGGTAGTTGGGTCATAATTGCCAGAGCAATCCGTTGATATTTCAAGAAATCATCCCGATTGATCCCGCGCAAATACGTGACCCGACGTTCATGCTGTAACCGCATTACTCCCGTCGTCAACGTGATGATCAACTGTTGTAGCTGACCATCCGGCACCGAAGAAAAGTACTTTTTCTTCAAACTTCGCACTGCTTGATAACAGATAATCAACGTTTGGGCGTCCAGTAAGTTCAAAAAATACGATTGCTCATCACTTGCTGATATTGCTAAGCCTTGGTTCAGCTTCCCGATTGTTTTAAAAAACTCGTAGTCGTTGATTTCATTATTCAAAATGGTGGCAAACAGATTACGAATACTACCCTCAGTCCCTGCCACCTGAATACCCCGGGACTTCAACCGTTCAATCGATAAGTCGTAGTCAGCGAATGGCGTTGCTAATGCCGTCAAATCGTTTGAAATCGTTGCAACGCTCACATCAAAGTCAAGCGCAAGTTCTTTTAATTTTACGGAATGGCCCGTCATCAGTAACCGACAAGCTAGGGCGTTTTGCCGCGTTTGTGAGTCAAACGCCGGTGCAATCTTCCGCTCTGCTGTCAATTGGCTTTGAAACTTGGCCAGGGCCGTCTGCGATCCACTTAGTTGAAAGTGATGCTTCTCATTAACAATTTTCAAATCAGCATTGGCTAATACCAATTCCAAATTACTGAACTCGCGATAAATTGTTCGGCGACTACTATTGAGACCGGTTTCAATCTGACTCATTGAAAGGCCGGCGGGATTCGCTAGTAGCAGCTGTAGCAACTCATCTTGACGTTGTGTAAACTTAACCATGATGCCACCTCATACGATAATGGTAATAATATCATTTTATTTCAATTCTGATACCATCTTATCATATTTAGGTGAACTCAATAGATCGTCAGTAATTAATACTTGGACCTGCGTGTAACGGGTCTTCAAGTTTTTAGCTGCTTCTGCACTTGAAACAACTAATAAACTATTATTATCAGCCAATTCGTCAATTCCTAAGTTCTTAACACTCACATGCTTGTTGGCTTTCTTGACCCGATCCTTCATCAAGGACGTTGCCATTGTGGCTGTTCCTAAATGACCATCGTGGTGAACAAAGACAATTTCATCAACAACACTCAAATCTAAGTTAGCTGGTAGGTCGTCGGGTGCAGCCGTCGTTGCTTGTGGTGCTGCGGATGCAGGTGCAGCATCGCTAACTTGATCACGAGCCTTTAAGTTAACCACAACTTGGTCATACTTTGGACTGCTCAAGAAGTTGTCAACGGCTAACCGTAAGGCGTGTGGTGCTTTTTGAGCCGCCCGATCAGCTAATTCGTTTTGCGTAATCACTAATAAACCAGGTTCGTCTTTCAAATTGCTAATCGCCGTGTTGGTGACGGACATGCTAATGCCAGCCTTCTTGACTTTATCCCGTAATAAGGAAGCCCCCATTGCGGATGATCCCATTCCGGCATCACAGGCAAAGATAATATGGTCAACATCTTTGTATGAAGCAATCACATCAGCTGGTTCAGCGTCAGTAGCACTGCCGGCTTCAGTATTGCCGCTCTTCATATCGCTCATTTTACCTTGAGCAGCGGCTAAGTCATCATCACTGGTCGACTTATCACGTTTCAAGACAATTGCGGCAACGATAAATGATGCTAAGGTTGCTAACGTTACCCCGATAATTAAACCAATGTAGTTAGAAATACTCTTTGGTGACATTAATAGTAATGAAATAATGGAACCAGGTGAAGGTGTTGAACGTAAACCAACGTTTAGTAAACTGAATGTGGCTGTCCCAGTAACCCCACCAGCGATAACAGCTAGGAACAATGCTGGCTTCATTAATACGTATGGGAAATAAATTTCATGAATCCCACCAAGAAAATGAATAATAATCGCACTGGGTGCAGAAGCCTTAGCAGTCCCTTTACCAAACAAGGCAAAGGCTAATAAGACCCCAAGACCTGGACCTGGATCTGGTTCGAGCAAGAACAGAATTGACTTACCCGCACTAGATGCAGCCTGAATCCCAAGCGGTGTTAAGATACCTTGGTTAATCGCATTGTTTAAGAATAAAATCTTGGCTGGTTCAATGAAGACGTTGGCTAATGGCAATAGCTTCATCTTAATGATCCAGTCAACACCGGCAGCCATAGCAGCACTTGCACCAGCAACCAATGGGCCGATTGCAAAGTAACCCAGGATTGCTAGTAACATCCCGATAATCCCAGCGGAGAAGTTGTTAACCAACATTTCAAACCCGCTCTTAATCTTATCGGAAATGGCGTCATCCCACTTCTTAATGCACCAACCGCCTAAAGGCCCCATAATCATGGCACCGATAAACATTGGGATTGAAGAACCAACGATGACCCCCATAGTGGCAATCGCACCAACGACCCCACCACGATGACCGGCAAACAAAGTCCCACCAGTAAACGCTATCAATAATGGCAATAAATAATGGACCATTGGTTGAATCATCTTAGCTAATCCAGCATTAGGCCACCAACCACCAGCCATAAAGATGGCGGTAATTAAGCCCCAAGCAATGAAGGCGCCGATGTTCGGCATAACCATATTACTTAGTGCACTCCCAAATTTTTGAACGCGTGCCTTAACGCCCAGTTTCTTTTTCGCAACAGGAGCGCTTTGGGTTGCATTCGTATTTACATTTTCACTCATTAGGTAAAGCTCCTTCCTTTTTCTTAACAACTTAATCATATCCATCGGGGTAAGCGGTTTCAAGAACTTCTAGTTAGACCCGTGGCACAGGAAACTGTGCCACAATTAAACTCACTAATTCACAAAGTTAAAATTTGGCACAGTATCGATAAAAACTTTTATATCGGCAATACCAGCAGACTAATTAAACTTTTTTCGTCAGCTATGATTTAATTTTCACAATCAAATTCAACATTTTATGCAGAAAACACCTGGCAATTTTCTCATCATTTTATTATTTAAATGATTACGAATACGATTTAACGTTGAAATCCCCCCGCAAGCTCCTATACTTATAATTAACTAAGGAGTGACCTATGTAATGAAAAAAGACACTGATTGTACCGAAATATTGGTTGGGAAAGCTGCTAGCATGGATGGTTCGACCATCGTTGCCCGCAACGAAGATGGCTACGGCCCAATTAATCCGATTAAGTTTATTGTGCACGAAGCCCACGACCAAACTAACGCCAGCTACACTTCCGTAACTACCGGCGTCACCGTTCCGCTGCCTGACCATGCCTACCGCTACACCGCAACCCCCCAAGCCGATCAAAGCGATGGGCAGTACGAGGAAGCTGGGATCAACGAATTAAATGTCGGGATGAGCGCAACTGAAACCACTGCCACCAATGCCCGCGTACTCGGTTATGATCCGCTCGTCCATGATGGCGTAGATGAAGAAGCCATGGTCACCCTCGTTTTACCCTACATTAAAAGTGCTAAGGAAGGTGTCCAACGCTTAGGTGCCCTAATTGAAAAATACGGAACTGGTGAAAGCAACAGTATCGCCTTTAACGATCACGACGATATCTGGTTGTTCGAAACCGCTGGTGGTCACCATTGGGGGGCAGTTCGGATGCCCGAAGACACCTACGCAATTGTTCCCAACCAAACCGTGGTGCAAGAGATGGATCTCAACGATACCGACAATTTCCTAGGTGCCAGTGATTTAGTGGACTTCGTTGAAAAGTATCACCTCAACCCAACACCCGGTCACTTTAATTTCCGTGAAATCTTCGGTACCCAAAGTGAGGCGGATGCTTATTACAACACTCCGCGAACATGGTATGGTCAAAAACTATTTAATCCCGAAATCGAACAGAATCCCACTGATCAAAACATGCCGCTATTCCGACAACCAAGCAAAAAATTGGCTATTGAAGACGTCCAGTTCTTCTTATCTTCACACTATAACGGGACGCCTTACGATCCATTTGGCACTTTCGCTTCTGGTAACGCCCGTGAACAAACACGTTACCGGTCTATCGCGATGGATCGCAATCAGTGCTCATCTATTCTGCAAATCCGGAATGACGTGCCTGCTAAGCAAGCCGCCATTCAATGGATCGCACTAGGTTTCTTCGCTTACGCCCCATACGTGCCCTTCTTTACCAACATCAATGACACGCCGATTGATTATCGCAATACAACTAGCACGGTCAGCGTTGATAACGTCTACTGGTTATCAAAAACGCTCTCCGTCTTGATTGAACCACACTGGCATGAATTTTCTGAAACGGTCAATGCCTATCGCGACGGGTGCCAATCATATGCCCGTGGCCGGGTTGCTGCAACCGACGCAGCCATTACCGGCAATCCGACCGATTTCTTGACCAAAGCCAATAGCGAAACCGCCGCCGAAATTTCCAACCGGACCCATGCGTTGTTTGATACTTTAGTTAAGCAAGGGCTGTTGTTATCGAAAACGACTTGGGAAAAAGGACAAAATCTATGAATAAGCCAAAAATGATTCAACTGCTAACTATCCTAGTAGTCGAATCATTTTTTACTTTACATGAGTACTTATTAAAAAGCCGTGCTTCACAACGCAATCGTTATGAAGCACGGCTTTCAGTTCATTTTTAACTTAATTAAAATTAATACTTCTTGCTTAACTTGCTAGCAGCCGCTTCGTCAATGATAACGGTAACGTCTGGATGGTTTTGCAAGATACTTGCTGGTAATTCAGGGGTATCTGGGCCTTCAATCATACCCTTGACCGCATCAGCCTTGTTTTCGCCGAATGCTTCGAGCAATAAGTGCTTGCTCTTCATGATGGAAGCTAAGCCCATTGAGAAGGCTTGCTTAGGAACATCATTTTCGCTGGCGAAGAACCGCGCGTTAGCTTCAATGGTTGATTCAGTTAAATCAACCACGTGCGTCGTAATATCGCGAGGAGTACCTGGTTCGTTAAAACCAATGTGACCATTACGGCCAACCCCTAAGATTTGTAAGTCAATTGGGTGTTCGTCAATCACTTTGTCGTAACGCTTAACTTCAGCTTCTGGATCTGAAGCTAAACCGTTTGGCAAGAATGATTCCTTAAATGGCTTGTCATTGAATAAATGAGTTTGCATGAAGTATTTATAACTTTGGTCGTTGTCTGGTGCAATCCCAACGTATTCATCCAAGTTAACGGATGTGCAGTCACTGAAATCTAAGTCACTATTAACGATTTCTTTGTAAGTTGTAACGGGTGTCGAACCAGTTGCCAACCCAAATACTTTCGCACCATTGTCTAAAGCATTCTTAAATACTTTGAAACCTTCTTTTCCGCCGGCAGCTTGATCCTTTACTACGATAACTTTCATAATTAACTGACTCCCTCTTTGTTTGGTATAGTCCAATTGTATATTGGTCTAGACTAAAATTCAAGAGGTTTGTCTGAAATATTTCACTTTTATTTTTTGCAATCGTTATCATTGTTAAACTGTCAAGCCAAACTCCTTTAATAAATTAATTGTATTTTTCGATAATTTTGCCTATACTTAACATGTTCGTAACTCCGTGGAACGTGAGAAATTCCACGACTAGCCAAGGCTGCAAAGTCATTGGCTATTTTTTTGCGCTCATACCTCTACGCCAACCATTTATTTGTTCACATTTCAATCAAACTATCCAATATTTACATTGCAATTGGTAACGGCTAAAATTAGCTTTGTATGGAAGATATATATTACATAAAGGGAGGTGTTAACCGCGAATCATGTCAAGCAATACCGGTTAATGGCCGGATTCTCACAAAAAGAACTCGCCAGCAAGACTGGCATCACCCGTCAAACCCTGAGTTTGATTGAAAAGGGCACCTATAACCCAT
The DNA here is from genome assembly GCF_022549155.1 of Lactiplantibacillus sp. ME-2. Classification (NCBI taxonomy): domain Bacteria; kingdom Bacillati; phylum Bacillota; class Bacilli; order Lactobacillales; family Lactobacillaceae; genus Lactiplantibacillus; species Lactiplantibacillus sp. ME-2. The sequence goes on along the minus strand of NZ_JAKZEQ010000031.1, from coordinate 22,873 downwards.
CACTGAAACTCTGCCTCAACCTCTGTCACGCACTCAACCAAACACTCGATACTGTCTTTTGGGTCGAACCCAGTTAGGAGATCCCTGCCATGAAAAAGATTCGTGACGAACGTTTAATTTTACAAAATTTCAAGAACATCCGTACCACGTTGTTAATTGAAAATAGTGCTATCTTACTGATTTTATTTTGGCAAGGCTGGCAAAAAAACAATCTTCAGAAAGCCTTTACGTACGACAATCCGTTGTATATTGTCCTGATGATTGCCGTTTTTACCATGATCATTTTGTCTGTTAATGTCAGCACCCCAATAGAAGACAAACCCAAACGGTCATGGCGCTACCTTGGCCTGTGGGCACTCATTGAACTAATCGGTTTCACCGCCCTATTCTACTTCCTGATTGCGATAAATCAGCCGTTCATTAGTCTGATCGCTGGTATCGCCCTGACCACCGTCACTAGCGGTATCATGCTGTATAGCAACCACCTGCGCGATCGTGATTAACATCAGATATCACCTAGACGGTACCATTCTAATCACATTTGCGGTAAACTATTCCCAGAAATTCAACGGACACGAGGTTTTTGCTATGGAACCAACTTTTAACAAAATGACTGCGACTGGTTACCATGCCATCGAACAGGAAATTGAAGACTTAAAGCAACAACGGCCCGAGCGAATCAGAATTCTGGCTGCGGCTGCGGCACTAGGTGACCGTTCTGAGAATGCCGAATATAGTAGTGCCAAACGGGACTTAGGTCGCTTAGAAAGCCGCCTGCGTTATCTCAACAAGCAGTTGCAATACGCCCAAATCGTTCAACCAGCTGACAACAATCAACTCGATATCGGTAAATTCGTGACCATCGAATTTCTGGATGATCATGACCAAATCACCTATCAATTAGTTGGAAAACAGGAAGCCAATCTCGAACAACAAAAAATCTCATTCACATCTCCCATCGGTCAAGCGCTCGCTAATCATACTGTTGACGATGTGGTCACTGTGAACGCACCGAACGGGGCTTATCAAGTTAAGGTAATCGCGGTTAAGCGCGCGTAATAAAATAGTTATGCCAATCGATTGGAAGCTTATCTTTATTTTTTTGAATCAAAAATACACTTTCTGAAGCGTATACGTGCTAAAATAAAGACAGTAAAAAAGCCGGTACGTTAATACCGACTTGAATCAAGGCCCGCTCTAAGAGCAGTTGGCTTTAAATTTAGATAATCAAAGAACAGTCACCCAATACCGGCCAAAGTTTTGGGGTGGCTATTTTTTGTTTCTGGAGTTCCATACCTGATACATCGCTAGTGCGATGCTCAAAATGATTTGCAAGAAAGCAAACCAAACAAGTAGAGTGACCACGGCTGAAAACCTTTCCTAGTGTGGGAAACGTATTTGTCATACTACCACGACCTTTCAAGATGAAAACAGCCAACCGCCCTTAAAACATACCTATAAACATATTTTACCAGATAGTGGCTCACAGCTACACAGTTAGCATTTTGTATGATTAAAAAAGCCAATCGCTACTGCACCATGCATTGCGATTACGCTGATATCACAAACCAATCATCAACAAGCAGTTGCCCATAAAAAGATAGCGACGAGTTATCATCACAACGTCGCTATCTTTTTATATCATTCAAATTAAAATTCTTGGTACACTGCTGGATCTTGATTATTCAAGCGACCATCCACTTGGCTCAAACCATTAATTGTTGCCATATCAGCTGCACTGATTTCAAAATCAAACACGTCCATATTACCTGCTTGACGGCTCGGCGTTGACGACTTTGGAATCGGCAAGGTCCCTAACTGTAGTTCCCACCGTAAAATCAACTGACCAACATTTTTATGGTAGTGCACTGCAATCTCTTTGAGCGTCTCATTTTGAAGCATCTCACTGGCCCGGCCAAGGGGACTCCAATCTTGCGTCAAAATACCGTGTGCTTGATCATAATCCCGTTGTGCCTGCTGGTTAAAGTACGGATGTAATTCGACCTGATTAATGACGGGTAAAACACCCGTTTCTTTGTTTAATCGTTCTAAATGTTCTGGTAAGAAATTCGAGACCCCAATCGAACGAATCAAGCCTAACTTCTGGGCATCAATCAGTGCCTGCCAAGCTTCAACATAATGATCTTCCTTAGGGTTAGGCCAATGAATTAGATATAAATCATAATAATCCAGGCCAGCTCGATATAATGATTCTTGAATCGTATTGATAGCTTCCGTGTAGGTGTGGTGGCGACCAGGAAGTTCTGATGAAATCAAGAGTTCCGAACGCGGTACTGACGAACGCCGAACCGCTTCACCAACAGCACCTTCATTTTCATAGTTAAAGGCCGTATCTAATAATCGGTAGCCGCGATCAATCGCTGAGTCGATCACTTGCACACCATGAGCACCATTCAGTTTATATGTTCCAAAGCCAATTTTAGGTACTGTTAAACCATCACGTAACGTATAAGTTTCCAACTTAAGCCACTTCTTTCTTTTAAATTAAACGATCATTGTTAAATTTATCGTTAATCTTCTGAACGATCAGCCAAGGCATCACGAATCGCTGCTTCAAATGTTGCCGGCCGTGTCGTTGGGGCATAGCGTTCGAGCACACGGCCATCACGACCAATCAGGAATTTTGTGAAATTCCACTTGATTCGGCCATGTCCCGCCGCCTGTTTGAGGTAAGTAAATAACGGATCAGCGTCATCACCATTAACCATCACCCGTTTGGTCATGGGAAACGTTACCCCGTAGTGCCGTTGACAATAGTCATGGGTCTCATCGTCATCCGCCTTTTCTTGATGAAATTGATTGGATGGCAATCCCAAGACCACTAGGCCCTCCTGCTGATACTTCTGATAAAGTTCTTCTAATCCTTTAAACTGTGGCGCCAGGCCACAGTTGCTAGCCGTATTCACGATTAGCAAGACCTGACCGCGATATTGTGACAAGTCAAGTGGCGCACCACTCATCTCAGTTTCTGTAAAATCATACACTGATTCTGCCATCGAGATCCCTCCTAAGAATATTAACCAAATACATTGCTTTATCCATAGTAAACCACAAAATTGTGACTTTTCATCATACTTTGCTTTAGTTTCCGGAAAATTGATTGCACTGAATGTCATTATCCGTTACACTAAACGTATCATTCATAGCAACTGGGGTGCCATCACGGCTGAGATAATACCCATTGAACCTGAATCTGGACAATGCCAGCGCAGGGAGCAATGCTTTTATTTGGGGAACCATCAATTCAGACTTAGCCGCCTGCCACCGATAATCGTGGTAGGCGTTTTTTGTCGCTTGGATGCGTGAATGACAAACTACTTTTGGGAGGATTTAACAATGAAATGGGTTAAATCATGGTACTTGAACGATATTATTTTACTGGCACTAATTGGTATTTTCTTTGGTGCCATCTTTATGGGGACTAATTTTGTTTATAACATTTTAAGTGCGGCCCTGACACCATTTGGTCTAAGCGGTCTGGCTAATGAACTACTACTTGGCTTATGGTGCATGCCCGGCATGTTAGCTGGCTACCTCATTCGACTAAAGGGTTCGGCAACGCTAGGTGAGCTCCTCGCAGCAACCGTCGAAATGTTTTTCGGTGGTCAATGGGGAATCACCACATTGATTTCTGGTGTCGTGCAAGGATTTGGGGCCGAACTAGGTTATATCGTCACTGGCTACAAACACTATGACTGGTTAGGCTTAACGGCTGCGGCCGCAACAACTACTGTGGTCACCTTTGGCTGGGACCTTGCCCGTAATGGTTACTATAAATTACAGCTATGGCTCTTGGTTTTATACGTGGTCGTTCGCTTTATTTCGATGTTTGTTTTCGGGGGTCTGTTAACTAAAACCATCACGGACCTACTTGATCGCAGTCATGTTTTAAAATCAACGCATTAATACACTTTATAAAATGGAGGCTTTCTCGAATGGCTAGTATCGCGCTGAATAATTTAACTTACACCTATCCACAGGCGTCGACACCCATTCTGGATCGCGTTAACCTAACACTACCACGGCAAAGCTTCATCCTATTGACAGGGCCATCGGGAACAGGTAAGTCGACGCTCCTAAAGCTGATTGCAGGCTTACTACCCCTGACTCCAGATTACGGCACCATTACCTTTGATGGTCAGTCATTAACTGCTAGCACCGCTAATCAGCGCGCTCAGCACGTTGCCATGATGTTTCAGAATCCTAATCAGCAGTTTGCCATGGATACCGTTGAAAATGAACTAATTTTCGTACTTGAGAACTTACAAGTGCCCCGTGACCAAATACCGGCCCGCTTACTTAGTGCGCTTGACTTTGTTGGTATCCGAAATTTACAGTCACGACTATTAAATCATTTATCCGGTGGCGAGAAACAGAAAGTGGCCCTTGCAATCATTGTCGCTATGGATAGCGATGTCATCCTACTAGATGAGCCCTTTGCCAGTGTCGATCCGACCGCACGAGCCGTCTTGTTAGACCGACTCGTGGAACTACGCAATCAACATGGGAAGACAATCATCTTGGCGGATCATGACCTATCAGGTTACGAACAGCTCGTCGATCAAGTCGTCCAAATCAAGGACCAGCACTTACAGCTCATTGATCGCACCACCTGGTCTGAGTTATTTTCAGCCTTTACTGAGCAGCCACAACGGTCATGGTCAGCACCGCAACGCGTTGAACGCCCTTGTTTTCAACTTGATCACGTCACTTTACAGGCAGGTGATCGTCAACTATTAGTACCGACAACGCGTCAATTGTTAGCACAACACAATACGCTGATCACGGGTCCTAACGGTAGCGGTAAATCCACGTTATTTGAAGCCCTCGTCCGTCTGCACCCCTATACTGGCGAAATTCGTTACGAAGGGACACCTATCGACAAGCTAAAACGCAAACGCTATGCTCGCCACGTCGCCTTGCTTTTTCAGGACGCTGAGACCCAGTTTTTAAACATCACGGTCGCTGAAGAACTGGCTCAAAGTAAACGCTATGCGTATGGCGACTACTTTACCGCAGACCGTATTCAAACGGCCTTAGTGCAACTCAACTTATCCGGTCGTGATGAACAAGTCATCTATACTTTGAGTGAGGGACAGAAAAAGAAACTACAAATTCTGCTCATGTTAATCATGCAGTCACCAGTTCTACTCATGGATGAACCCTTAAAAGGGCTAGATTTGCATTCGATCAATGCCCTGGTCGCGTTATTACAGACCACCCAAGCGGCAACTAAGCAGACGCTGATTATTATTAGTCACCAGTTAACCGGCCTGATGCCATTGATTGACTATCAGCTACACTTTGAAAATCACCATTTAGATTGGGTGGTGCGATCATGAATCCTAGCATGAAATTATTATTACTACTCATCATTGCGCTAGAAATTTCATTCACGACAATTGTAAGTTTGAACGTGGCACTGATTATTCTGGCACTGATTTACCTGCTCGGTCACCGAACTCGGCTTCGAACATTAGGGTGGTTGCTACTCATTCCGTTGCTACCAGCAATTGGACTTTGGAGTACCCAGTACATTAACGGTAGCGGTGACAAGACTTTGATGGCCTGGGTCCTGTTCACACGGATCTATGCGTTTGTTTTTACGGGCGCTACTTTTACGCTCACGACTGACGTCTTACAATTAACCGATTCGCTTGAGCAAAACTGGCATTTACCCGCCAAATTTGCATATGGCGTCCTCGCCGCGTATAACTTGGTACCACGGATTCAGCACGAAGTTCAAGTGATTCGGGCTGCTGGTCTGATGCGTGGGCAGGTCCTGTCCTTCTGGTCGCCACAGCTCTACTTTAAAGCAATTTTGGTCTCTATCAATTGGTCGCAGAACCTTGCCCAGGCCATGCGCTCCCATGGTTTTGTCGAAGATGCACCCCGCACTCACTATCATCAGATTCCACTGACTAAGTTGGATTGGACCATTGTGATTAGTGGCGTCTTGCTTTTACAAGTCGGCGCCTTCGTCATTCCGTGGCGCTAGTGGTATCATTCACTGAATAAACACTAAATTAAAACAGGTTTTCTCAATTATGAGAAAACCTGTTTTTGGGTAATATTCCCCACTTAGGTCGGGTCACAACAATAACAAGTTGACCTTAATTCATGCTTTCAGCCGATCAATTTGTTGCCGTAACGCCTGAATAGCAGCTGTAGAAGACGTCGGGTCTGCCATTAATTGATCATACTTGAACTGAAGTACTGCTAAGTCAGCTTCTACCGGTTGCGGCGCTTTAACAACTTTGTCAGGATCAACTAATTGGTGCGTCTCGAATTGCAACACCCGAGTAGCAACGGCCTGGCGAAACGGTTCATCATGTGAAACAAAAATTACGGTTCCAGGATAATTTTGTAAGTAATCGGCCAACGCATCCAGCGCGTCCACATCCAAATAATTGGTTGGTTCATCTAACATTAAAACGTTATATTGACCGACTAAAATACGAATTAGCTGTAATTTAACTAGTTCACCACCACTTAACGCCGATACCAGTTGCGGATAAAAGCGTGCTGGCAGGCCCAACGCGCCCATGACGTTACGGATCGTTTGATCCGGTAGCTGACTGACTTGCCGCACCGTTTGCCACACTGACTGTTTACCGTCGAGCACTGTCATATCTTGGTTGAATACTCCGACTCGTGCCGCCGGAGCCAATCGTAATCCTGACACCCGGCCACCTAAAATTGCACGCAGTAATGTGGTCTTACCGCTACCGTTGGGCCCCACGATAGCGACCCGATCATGCGGCCTGATTTGAAAGTCAGCGTGTGCTAACAACGTTTTTCCATATTCAGCCAATGTGACATTAAGACCAGTTACCACGGTCTTACCTGTAAACGTCGGAAAATCTGTCGCGACTAACTTAAAGCCTGAAGTCGTAAAGGGCTTAGCAACTTGCGGTTCCCGTTGTCCTCGGGCGACCATGCGTTTAGCCGTTCGTTCCATCTTGGCTGCAGTAGCTTCCCTAGTCGCTTTCGTCTTGGCACGCTCTACTTGCGACATTCGCCGATTGCCTTTTCGAATCCGCTGGGCTTTTTCATTACGTTGACGCTGCGCTGCTAGTAACTCACGCTGATGAGTGTTTTGGCGCTGATACGCGGCTTCCTGAGTTGCGAGTTGCTGCGCTTTTACCGTCTGATAATATGCGTAATTGCCTGCATATGCGGTGAATTTTTGGTGTTCAACCGCCCAAGTCTGTGTCGTCACAGCATTTAATAATTGCCGATCATGTGAAATCAACAACAGCAACCCACGAAAACGTTGTAACTGATTAATAAGCCATTGCTGATGTGTTTTATCCAAATTAGATGACGGTTCATCTAGAATTAAAATTGTTGGCCGGGCGCTCAAAGCCTGCCGAATTCTGGTTAGCATAGCTTGACCACCACTTTGGTCAAAAGTCGGTGCGATTTGGGCAACATAGCTGACTGGCTCGTCCACCATAATTTGTCCCGTATAATCACGATCAGTACCCGTCAGTAAATGGGCCAGTGTTGATTTACCAGCACCGTTCCGCCCAACCACGCCGATTTTATCCCCGGCATTGGCGACTAATCGGTCAATTGTAAATAGTGGCCGTCCCGCCATATCTTTTTGAATATTTTTTAAATTAATCATTGTCATTAATAAGCATCCCCTTAGTTGCAGGGACTAATTTATGGCACAAAAAAACGTCCTCAAAATGAGAACGCTGGCAATTGATTCCACCAGCACCCTAATTAATCCCAAAACGGACAGTCCACCCCTATCGCTAGGCATGGCTCTGTTCAGTTACTAGAATTAATTAGTTGCGCATTGGCTGAATACCTCGTGTTTTATAAGTTACTTTGTAGATTAGCATGTTTAATTTCAATTTGCAAGAACCATTGTTTTTTAAAAGTTTTTTCAGTAAACTAAAATTACTTTCAGAAAGCAGGTGTCAGCTTGAAAAAGATCATTGCAATTACCGGCTTCGCAATGCTAGGTGGTGGTCTCCGGGAGGGGCTTAGTTTGCTCGTCACTTGGCCACAACATTTCTGGATAACGTGTCTGATTAATATTGTGGGAGCATTTGTTCTTAGCCTGATTACTAACTTGTTACCAGCGCGGTTACCCGTCTCTGAAGATATTGTTATCGGTATAAGTGTCGGGTTCGTTGGTAGCTTTACTACTTTTTCCACCTTCACTTTTGAAACGCTACAATCGTTTCAAAGTGGTCATAGCGTTTTAGCTTTAAGTTATGTCGCTGCTAGCTTAGGGTTGGGTTTGCTAGCGGGGCTAGCTGGAAACTTCCTTAGCACCTATTGGCTACCAAAGGAGGAATTTTAATGTTAGTCCTAGTCGGATTGGCCGGTGCCGGCGCAGCTGTAGGGGCCTTAAGTCGTTACGGCATCATGCGCTTAGCACTACCTCTCAATCGATGGCCGTTACCAATTGCCACGTTATTTATCAATCTAACCGGCGCTTTATTGCTCGGTTGGATTTTAACCAGCTCATTACCGCCCAACTGGCAGATTTTTCTAGGAACTGGGATTATGGGTGGCTATACGACTTTTTCAACAATGATCAACGAACTCGTGTTGCTCGGCCGTAACCACCATCAACGGGTCGCCTGGGAATACTTTGGCTTGAGTCTCGTCGGTGGCCTAGTCATGGTTTATCTCGGAACTTTAATCTAACTCAAAAAACAGGAAGTCTCACAAAACTAACTGAGATTTCCTGTTTTTGTTCAATGACTATTTAGTTCCAACAAGCCGCCTTTACGGCTAGCGTGCCGATGACACTAGTTTTAACAACGCTCATCTTTATCTTTCAAATTACGTGGTGGCATTTCCGAATAATGCAACGCCGGCAATCGCCACGACGATCAGGCCTAACCATAATGCGATTTTAAATAAAAACAACCCAATCACAATCATGAACACCCAACCGATAATTTTAAAACCAATTTTAAAGATAACTTTGAGCAACCATAAACCAATTACTAAAGCAATCAATAAACCGATCATCTATGCGCTCTGCGAAGAGAGCTTCCCTCCTTACAAGTCCCATCATGGGTACCTTGCCAGTTAGTATAGCACGCGCTATGCAGCGGCAGACTGATTGCAGTCGTAAATTAAGAGAAGCTTAATTTTGCAACGCCGCAACTTGTCGCACCATCGCTAATTCTTCGTTAGTTGGGATCAACATCACTTTAATCTTGGAATCTGCGCCACTGATGAGTCCTTCTTGACCCGCTTCATTTAATTTCGGATCCAGGGTCACACCAAAGATGCTCAGTTCATCAATAATTTGCTGGCGCAAGGTCGCATTGTGCTCGCCAATGCCGCCCGCAAAAATCAGCGCATCCGCCCGTTTTAATTCTGTCAAATAGCTACCGGCATACTTAACAATCCGATTGACAAAAATTTCAACAGCTAGTTGGGCTTGGGGATTCGTGGCTTCTTGCGCACGGATTTCACGCATATCTGGTGAAATTCCTGAGATTCCTAACAACCCAGACTGATTGTTAAGCATCATCATGATTTCATTCGGATCATCGATCTTTAAAGCTTTCATGAGAAATGGCAATACGGCCGGATCAACGTCACCCGCGCGCGTTCCCATTGTGACACCCGTTAATGGCGTAAAGCCCATCGATGTGTCGAAGGCCCGGCCATTTTTTACGGCAGCTAATGACGCGCCACTACCTAAGTGTAACGTCACCAGGTTGAGGTCATCTTTCGGCTTAGCCAGCAGTTCTGCAGCCCGACCGGTTAAGTAACCATGCGAGATACCATGTTCACCGTAACGGCGAATATGGTATTTTTGGGTCAATTCATATGGCAAACTGTAAATTGCATTCATTTCTGGTAAATCGGTAAAGAATTGACTATCAAATACCGCGTACTGTTTAACGGTCGGTAAAGCCTGAGCCATCGTCTCAATACCACGTGCCTCCATCGGATTATGCAATGGTGCAAAGTCACTAAGCCCCTTAATGGCCTCGAGTACCGCTGGCGTCACTTCAACTGCTTGCTTGAACGTTTCGCCACCCGCAACGACTCGGTGAGCAACTGCCGTAATTTCCGTTAATGAGTCAATAATTGCTAATCGCTGTAATTCAGCCAATAACATCTGCGCCGCATGATTTTGATCTAAATTATCGACTGTCGTTTCAAACTTTTGATGGTCACCATACTTGATGGTGAAAATTGAACCGGGCATACTAATCCGTTCAACGAGACCACTAGCAACCACCGTTTCAGCAGGCATAGCAAATAATTGCCATTTCAATGATGAACTACCTGCGTTAATAATTAATGTTTTTTGCATTTCTCAATCAACTCCCATGTAATAGAATACCGAACTTTTCTGAAAATTGCTCAACTTTTTTCAATCGTGTCATTTGACATCTTAATTCATTCGCTAGTCCCAATCTTCCACTATTAACTAACCAGAACATGTTATTATTAAGACGTTAACTTTTACAGATTAGAGGAACCCATTAATGACGACCACAACCGATGTCGACCTAGTCCAAACTGGATTAGCGCACTTAATTCACCACACGCGTAAACAAATCGAATCATTAACTAAAGCATTAGACCACCTGCCTGATGTCAGTGATTTGCAACTCAAGGGCACGTTATTGAAGACGTATGCTAGCCAGATCGAAGGGCACCATCATTTCGTCGAATTGCCCGACTATCAAGGCCACCAACTCAGTATTAAACTCGATATTAAAAAATCAATTATTGAAAATGCCGAGGATTATTTTCATCATTATCACAAAAGCAAACGCGGTCAAGCGACCGTTCAACAAAATTTGACGACGGCCAAGACCGAACTATACCAGCAATTAGCAACTCAAGCAGCTTTCGACCCTAATGATCCACAAGCGGTCGCCGCGCTTAAGCAAACACTGATTGCTGCGGGCGCGATTCATACCCACGTTTTACACTCGTCTAAGGCCCCAACACCCGCCCATCCCCGCCGCTTTTACACGCACGACCACGTGCTGGTTGAAGTTGGTAAAAATAGTCGTCAAAACGACCACCTAACATTGACGGCCCGTAAAGATTACTACTGGATGCACGCGGGTGGTGAAATTCCCGGTTCACACGTGGTTATTCACAGTAATCATCCGAGTGAACAAACCTTGCAGGAAGCGGCCGTACTGACGGCCTATTACAGTAAGGGTCGTCAGATGAACCGCGTACCTGTTGATGTGCTCACCGTTGGCCAGATGCGTAAACCCAAGGGTGCTAAGGCTGGGCTTGTCACCTTTAGTGGTCCTGCACGCACGATCACCGTTGTCCCTGATGCTACTTTAGCCGCTGAATTACGTGACCAAGAGGATATTCACCATGACGCCGATTGAGGCCTATATTGCTAACACACCACAAGCCTATCAATCGCAATTAATAGCCTTACAGCAAACCATTGCAACGGTCTTACCAGAGGCGCAAGAGCAGTTAAAGTACCAGATGCCGACCTTCTATTGGCACGAAAACGTCATCCATTTTGCTTTATTCAAACATCACTTTGGCTTGTACCCAACGCCAAGTGCAATTGAGACTTTTCATGATCAATTAATCACCTATAAAACAAGCAAAGGGGCCATCCAGTTTCCGCTGGATCAGCCCCTACCACTTGAATTGATTACTGCTATTACCGAATTCCGTCGTCACGAAATCATAGCGAAATACGACCTTTAGGATTACCGCTGCCACCAAGACTGTTTAAGAAAATCAATGGCGGTTACGTCACTCAACGCAATCGGCTTAACGACTCCCGCTTGTTGATTCAAAAAAAGCTGCTGGTCGTCCACAGCCGCAATTAAGCCACTCGGCTGATGACCATCACTTAAAGTTAACCGAACCACGCAGTTTAACTCATAAGCTTGCAATAACGACGCTTCAATTGGTTTCAGCTGTTCCATTAGATCACCTCATCGAAATAGTAGCTCCATCATAGCACATTTTTAGAACGTACGTTCGATAAAAACTATTACATTTTGATGACGTTGATAAACCGGTCACTTGTACCAATCAGTAATTTCACCAGCTAACTAATTATGCCGTTAACTACCGAGGTTACCGAACATTCGCCCAAATTATTTTAAAATTGCCCGGATTCGGTCAGTTGAAGTTAGCGCACGGCTATGGCTCAGTTCAAAACATGACCGTCATTAAATTCAAAAGCCGCCAGCTTAGAATAAGTCTCGTATTTGAGACTGGGCGGGTTCGGGCTCAAATCGATGTCGGTTTACGTTCCAGCAATTGTCGCTCCGCCCCGGAGGTCGGAAATAGGGCGATTATTGCTGAAGAACAGGGGTCTACCTAACGAGCCTAAGAGTGAGCTATTTTTGACCTTAATAAACAGGACGCGCTAATAAAAAGGCCACTCCCCGGCATATTGGGGGAGTGGCCTTTAATGCAATTTACTTTAGAATCGCGGTAATAGCTTTTACTTCATCATCACTAAAGGTTAAATTGTGCGTTGCTTCAAGATTAGCGTGCAAGTGGTCGACATTGGTCGTACCAATGATGACGCTCGTGACGACCTGTGACCGTAGTAGCCAAGCCAAAGCCATTTGGGCCAAGGTTTGTCCCCGTTGCTCAGCGATTCTGTTCAGGGCATTCAACTGATTGACAACGGCTGCAGTCCCCTGATCAAATAAATATTTATTCGTTCGATGAATCGGAAAATCGGCTGGAATTCCTTGTAAGTAGCGCTGCGTCAATAATCCTTCAGCTAATGGACCATATGCCACCAAGCCCGCATTATGCTGGCCGAGATAGTCAATCAGGCCCGTTGTTTGAGCCTGTTGATTCAACATGTTATATGAGTACTGATTAACCGTAAACGGCGTGTGCATCTCATTAAAATACTTAACCATCGTTGCCGTTTGGTCGCGGTCATAATTTGAAATTCCGACATACAACGCCTTCCCCTGACGAACCAACTGGTCAAGGGCCGCGGCAGTTTCATACAAATCGATGTTAGGGTCTGGACGATGTGAGTAGAAAATGTCGACGTAATCTAAATGCATTTGCTTAAGACTACGATCCAATGAACTGATCAACGTTTTGCGTGAGCCGAAAGCCCCATACGGCCCTGACCAGGCCGGATATCCGGCTTTAGTCGTGATGACGAGCTCATCACGATACGGCTTTAAATCTCGTTGCATAATTTGTCCGAACGTCCGCTCTGCCGATCCCTTCGATGGTCCATAATTATTTGCTAAATCAAAGCTAAAAACGCCATGATCAAAGGCATCTAGAACCACTTTTCGTGAATTGGCAAACGGCGCTTCATCCCCAAAATTTCGCCATAGCCCTAACGAGACAACGGGTAACTGTAGCCCCGTCTTACCCACGCGTCGAATCGGTAATTCGTCATAGCGCGTTGATGCTGCTGAATATGTCATCATTACTCATCTCATCTAATTTTTGAATACTATTTATATTATACCGCGCCTGTAATATTGGTACTGATCAAACGCTTAAGCGGATACAAAAGGGCGATCCTCGCCAAATGCTAGGACCACCTCACTTAGGAGTTTATATGTGATGTCTGCTGTTGCTGCCTAATTAGACTTTGATTTGAAATAAGGTTCAACAGTGCGTGGCTATTTCAAACCACCATCTATTGTAGCCCGGAATCGCCCGTTCGTTAAGTCATTGCGCGTCAGAATTGAGGTAGGCGGTTATAATATGCTAAATATTGGCGACCATGGACAGCATCCACCATTACTTTAGTGACGCTCGTATTAGCTGGCTCCGGTAAGCTCATCGGATCGGTCGGCTTTAGTATCGCTAAGGCCATGGCTTTGACGGTAAAACCATGGGTCACGACAATGATCTGCTCGTCTGGATGGGCTTGTGCTGTTGTCTTCAAAAATGCTGCTACCCGTTGTTGCACGTGCTCAAAAGTCTCGCCATCCGTCGCAACCTCCACGTAGCTTGGCAAAACGTCCTGTAAAAGTGGATCAAAGTACTGCGGATAGGCCGCTAGCAACTGATCATTATCCTGTCCATCCCACTGGCCGTATGAAATTTCCAATAACCGCTCGTCCTGGCTAACAGGTAGTTGCCGGCCTTGATTCAAAATCGCCGCCGTGGCCTGGGTCCGGTCAAGCGGGCTACAAATCAACCGATCCGCGAAGCTAATGTCAAACGTATCGTGCAACGTTTGCGCTTGCTGCTTGCCAACCGAATTCAAATGCGTGACGGCTGTATTAATCGTGCCTTGTTTTAAATTTTGGGCGTTGGCCACTGTTTGTCCATGTCGTACCACGTAAAAGGTTGTCATCGTGCGCCTCCAAGATTAAATTATTATTAATAATACTAATTGTGCCACAGTCTTTTTTCATTATCTAGCTTGACAAATAGTTACGTGCTTGCTAAATTAATACCAACGCAATTAACTAACTGGTGCCAACACCAGTTTAACGAAGGAGTGTCCAACTGATGGTTCTAACTAATCCTATCAATCATCATATCAGTTCCTCCTGGTCTACACACCCATCTGTGTCGGCCTAATTTTGCGTACGCAAATCAGCCTGAGCACGGATGCTAAGACATTCGCTACCAGGTGGAATTGCTTAATCTCGTTATTATCCGTCCTGGTAGTCGAAACCGACTGCGAGGACTTTTTTATTACCTTGATTAAACTACTGAAAGCGAGGATTTTTCATGCCAATTTATAATTTTTCTGCTGGGCCAGCCGTTCTACCACAACCAGTCATCACTCAAATTCAAGCGGAGCTACCATCATTTCGAGACTCCGGCATGAGCATTTTAGAGATCTCGCATCGCTCCGATTTATTTGCGCAAGTCCTTCAAGATGCCGAACAAGATCTTCGCGATTTAATGGCCATTCCTGACAACTATCACGTGCTCTTCTTTCAAGGCGGGGGCACGCTACAGTTCACAGCTGCGCCACTAAATCTGGCGCCTCATCATCGTATCGGGTTGCTTGACAGCGGTCACTGGGCACAACGCGCCGCCGATGAAGCTAAACGGGTCGGTACTAAAGTCACGATACTGGGGAGTAGCGCTGCCAACCATTTTAACCAACTGCCAACGGTCGTCCAGCCCATCGATCAATCCCTCGATTATATTCATCTTACAACTAATAATACTATTGAAGGAACCATGATGACGCGCCTGCCAGTTACGGGTCAAGTACCACTGGTAGCCGACATGTCATCAAACTTTTTAGGTGAACCTTACCAAGTCAGCGATTTTGGGCTCATCTTTGCTGGTGCTCAGAAGAATCTGGGTCCCGCTGGTTTGACAATCGTCATTGTCCGTGATGATTTAATTGGTCAAGTCGCCAACCTGCCAAGCATGCTGGATTACCAGCTATTCGCGGCTAAAGATTCGATGTTCAACACGCCGCCTGTTTTTGCTATTTACGCCGCGGGTCTCGTACTCAAGTGGCTAAAGGCCCAAGGCGGGCTCAGCACAATGACTGCTCGCAATCACGCTAAAGCCGCCTTACTCTATGATTTCTTAGACCAGTCACAACTATTTACTAATCCAGTCAAGACCAGCGACCGTTCGACCATGAACGTTCCATTCGTCACAGGTCAGGCCGACCTCGATGCCGCAGTCATTCAAGGCGCCCGTGAGCACGGGTTATTAAACCTAAAGGGTCACCGCTTAGTTGGCGGTATGCGTGCCAGCCTCTATAACGCCATGCCGTTAGCCGGTGTTCAGGCATTAGTTGACTATCTAGCCGCTTTTGAAGCACACCATCGTTAATCAAGGAGGATATTTATGTATCAAGTTAAAACCTATAACGCCATCGCCACAGCCGGCCTCAACACGTTTACTGCTGATTACACGCTCAATCAATCTGAGCATCCGGATGCTTACTTAATTCGCTCGGTCAACCTACATACCGAGACATTACCGTCATCGTTGAAAGTCATTGTGCGCGCTGGTGCCGGCGTTAACAACATTCCTATCGATCAGGCAACCGCCAACGGGACTGCAGTTTTCAACACCCCGGGAAGTAACGCTAATGCCGTTAAGGAACTCATCATCGGCCTGCTCATTATGGCATCCCGTAATCTAATAGCTGCAACGACCTATTCGGCCCAGCATACAGAAGCTGATATTTCTCAACGCACAGAACACGACAAGACGCAATTTAATGGTATTGAATTAACGGGTAAGACCTTGGCCGTCATCGGACTCGGCCATGTTGGCGCTCTCGTTGCCAATGCAGCATTGAGTCTAGGCATGAATGTAATTGGTTACGACCCCTATCTATCTGCAGATGCCGCTTGGAACATTGCCAAACAAGTCCAGCGAGCGGCCACGCTGCCAGATGCAGTCAAACAAGCTGATTTTGTCACCGTCCACGTTCCTAAAAATGCCGACACACTTCATCTGATTAATAAAGATGCGTTAGCCGCCATGCCAACAGGCGTTCAATTATTTAATTATTCACGGCTGGGCATCGTTGACAATACTGCCGTCATGAATGCGTTAGCCACGGGACAAGTTGCCCACTACTACACCGATTTTGGCGAACCCCAGCTTGCCAACCAATCCGCGGTTACCGTGACACCCCATATCGGCGGCTCGACTATCGAGGCTGAAATCAACGGTGCCACACAAGCTGCGCGCACTATCATGACTTATTTGGAAACCGGTAACGTTCATGCGGCCATCAATCTGCCAGACTTAAACGTCCCGTTCAACGCGGCTTACCGCTTTACAGTCATTCACGAAAATGTGCCTAACATGGTGAGTCAAATCACGGCCAAACTAGCAGCGGCCAACCTCAACATCACTACCATGGCTAACGCCGCTAAGCACCAGATTGCTTACACCATCATTGACGTCGACGACCTACAGCAGCCACAACAAGCCGACCTAATAGCTGAACTGTCTAAAATTCCGGCAGTGAGTCGCGTTCGACTATTAAAACGGGGTAGCGTCGAATGAAGATTGAACACTTACAACACCCGACAACTCACCAACTCGATCAGTTAATGACAATCTGGTTAAGTGGTAATTTAACGGCCCATGACTTTGTCAGTGCCGACTACTGGCGTCAACAAGCCCCCTTAGTACGTGAAGCATTACAATCAGCCGAACTCATCGTCGGACTGACCGACGGACCTGAAGCTTATATTCTGGGCTTTATAGGCTTACAAAACGATTACATTGCCGGAATTTTCATTTGCAATGATGCTCAACATCAAGGTCTGGGGACGGCGCTATTGGCGACTGCCCAAGCTGACCATCATCAATTACAATTAAACGTCTATGTTGCTAATCGCCCAGCCATTGCCTTTTATCACTATCACGGTTTCCGTGTCATTGATCAGGCTAGTGACCAAGCAACCCAGCAACCAGAATATACGATGCAATGGCAACGTTAGTTTTCTTAATTAAGCCAGTACGATTCTTAACGAGTCGTACTGGCTTTATTTGCTTAATAATATTAATGATTAAAAAAATAATATTGTATTTAATCTAATTTTAATGTATTCTCATCTACATATCATAATCATTTGAAGCAGGGGGTACATATATGCAATGGAAATTATTTGCCACAGTTGCCACGTTAACGGCAACGACCGGCGTTTTACTCGTCGGCTGTGGTCAGTCCTCATCCAGTTCAAGCAATGCCGGCAACACAACGGCCAAAATGGCCAAGACTCAAGTCCTCAATTGGTCGGAAAACGGCCAGGATTTGACCACCCTTGACCCGTCCTTAGCCACTGATGTTATCAGTGGGACGATGATCAGTAATTCGCAAGAAGGTTTGTATCGATTAGGTAAAAACAGTAAGGTCACACCAGGTATTGCCACTAAAACGACCGTGTCCAAAGATAAAAAGACTTATACTTTTACCCTGCGTAAAAATGCCAAATGGAGTAATGGCGATCAAGTGACCGCACAAGACTTTGTGTATGGCTGGCGTCGTACAGTTAATCCGAAGACGGCTTCCCAATACGCCTACTTATATTCCGGTATCAAAAATGCTGACAAAATCGTCAGCGGCAAGGCCAAGACTAGTACCTTGGGCATCAAGGCCGATGGTAAGTATAAGCTGACCGTCAAACTTGAAAAGCCCATGCAGTATTTCAAATTATTGATGGGTTTCGTGGTCTTCTTCCCGCAAAACCAGCACGCGGTGGAAAAATACGGAAAGGACTACGGGACCAGTTCCAGCAAGATGGTTTACAACGGGCCATTCAAGATGACTGGTTGGAAAGGGACCAACTCGACCTGGACACTTAAGCGCAATCCTAATTACTGGGATAAAAAACACGTTTACTTAACTAAGATCAAAGACCAAGTCGTGAAGTCGACGACGACAGCCTTTAACCTCTTCCAGAGTAATAAGCTCGACATGGCAACGTTATCTGGACAACAAGTCAAGAACGAAAAGAATAATAACAAACTGGTCATCCGTAAGTCTTCACGTCTAAATTACTTGGAATTCAATCAAAAGAAGGTGAAGTTACTCGCCAATAAGAAGATTCGTCAAGCAATGTCACTGACTTTGAATCGTAAGCAGTTGGTCAACGATGTCCTCGGCGATGGTTCCGTCACTCCAAAGGGCTTTGTTACGACCGGACTTGCTACTGATCCAACGACTGGTAAAGACTTTGCCACCGAAAATACGGTTAAATCAGCTGTTACTCAGGACACCACCAAAGCTAAAAAGCTCTGGAAACAAGGACTAAAAGAAACCGGCAAGAAGTCGGTTACCTTAACGCTAACTCATGACGATACAGATCAGATGAAGGCCCTCGCTGAATATGTTCAGGGACAATTGGAAAAGGAGTTACCGGGACTTAAAGTGCAAAGTGTCACCGTTCCTTATAAGACGAGAATTTCCCGAGAAATTGCGGGTAATTTCCAGCTGGTCATCTCCGCATGGCAAGCCGACTTTGCTGATCCAGTTTCAGACCTCGGTATCATGACATCAACTAACGATTACAACTTTGGTAAGTGGACCAACAAGACTTTCGATAGTGCTATCAACACAGCAAATAGTACAACCAGTACAACGAAGCGTTGGCAAGCTCTCGCAACCGCTGAAAAGACGATGGCGACGGATCAAGGGGTCGCACCGCTCTCACAAAACGTCATCGCACAAATGGTCAACCCTAAGCTGAAAGGCCTAGTCTACAACACGGCGGGCATTAACTATAACTTCAAGAGTGCCTATATGGCAAAATAAGGTGACCTAACTAGCATCGCCTCACGTCAAACTACCCTTAAATCGCACAATAAAAGGTATCGTAGCAACAAACTACGGTACTTTTTTTGTGTTCCTTGACACATTTTGCGGCTGTTAATTACTTTAATTATTAGAATCAAAACATTGATTTTAATCTTGCTTTAATGTATTCTCGTGACCATTCAAGTTGGGGGGAAGTTTTACTATGAAATGGAAAGTAATGTTGACAACTGCTACTGCGGCCGCATCGACCGGCCTTTTGTTAGCTGCCTGTAGTCAAGGTCAGTCCAAGTCAGATAATGCGGGGAACTTACGCGCGGGAATGGCACAAAAGCAAGTCTTGAACTGGTCAGAAAATGGCTCCGAACTAACGACTTTGGATACTTCGCTAGTCACCGATTCGATCAGTGCCAATATGATCAATAACACGATGGAGGGCCTCTACCGTATTGGCAATAATAATAAAATCACACCGGGCATTGCGACCCATACTGTCATTTCCAAAGATAAAAAAACTTATACGTTCACATTGCGCAAAGACGCCAAGTGGAGCAACGGCGATCCCGTAACCGCTCAAGATTTCGTTTATAGTTGGCGGCGAACCATCGATCCCAAGACCGCTTCGCAATATGCTTATCTTTATTCTGGTATCAAGAATGCCGACCAAATCACCAATGGTAAAGCTAAAGCCAATAGTTTAGGAATTAAAGCTGACGGTAAATACAAGCTAACCGTGACACTTGATAAACCCATGGCTTATTTTAAACTCCTAATGGGCTTTGCCATCTTCTTCCCGCAGAACCAACACGCCGTACAGAAATACGGCAAGGACTATGGGACAACGGCCACCAAGATGGTCTACGATGGGCCGTTTACCATGAAGGGCTGGAAAGGCACTAATACGACATGGTCCCTGAACCGCAATCCTAAATATTGGGATAAAAAACACGTTTACTTAGAAAAGATCAATGACCAAGTCGTTAAGTCAACCACGACCGGATTCAACTTATTCCAGAGCAACAAACTCGACATGGCCACCCTGAGCGGCGAACAAGTCAAAAACGAAAAGAATAATCCCAAGTTAGTGCTCCGTAAGACATCCCGTCTGAACTACCTCGAGTTTAATCAGAAAAAGGTGCCCGCGCTAGCTAATGCCAAGCTCCGGCAAGCGATGTCCTTAACTATTGACCGGCACCAACTTGTCACGGACGTACTAGCGGATGGCTCAGCAGTTCCAAAGGGCTTTGTCACCACCGGGCTCGCAACCGATCCAACGACTGGTGAAGATTTCGCTACTGAAAATGCAGTTAGTGCGGCGACAACTCAAGACACCGCTAAGGCCAAGAAACTGTGGGCAGAAGGATTAAAAGAAACCGGCAAAAAGTCATTAACCTTAACGCTTACGCACGATAATATTGACCAAACCAAAGAGACGGTCGAATATGTTCAGGGACAGCTAGAAAAGGAACTACCCGGTTTGAAGATTACCGATATTACCTTGCCATTCAAAAACCGACTTGCACGTGAAACATCGGGTAATTTCCAACTCGCTATTTCTGGCTGGCAAGCTGACTTCGCCGACCCCATCTCTGACCTAGGCATTCTCACTTCCACGAATGATTACAACTTTGGTAAGTGGAAAAATGCTGATTATGACGCTGCTGTCAAGCAGGCCGAGCAATCAACTGATCCGACAGTACGCTGGACTGCTCTAGGCAAAGCTGAAAAAATTATTGGGACGGATGAAGGCGTTGCACCATTAACTCAAACAACGCTGGCACAGATGGTCAACCCTAAGTTAAAGGGCCTGATTTATAACACTTCTGGTACCAACTATAACTTCAAAGACGCCTATATGGCAAAATAAACCATCAGATAACTCACAGACGCTCACTAGCAAAGACTAGCGAGCGTTTTTTATATAGTCAAGATATATTTTTAGAATATGCAAGATTATGTTTAAATATTGACAAAATTATATAAAAAGTTTTTAATTAGGGTAAATGAAAGCTGTTTCAATTATGACTTAAATATGTAAAGGAAGCGTTGATGGTATGAACATTGAGCTTTTCATCGCCCGCCGCAAAGCCCTAGGACTTTCACAAAAGGCCCTAGCAGATGGTATTTGTACTCAGGCGACACTAAGTAAGTTCGAGAACAATGGCAAAGCACCTGCCATACGAATCGTTGCCCAACTTTGTCAGCGACTCAACCTACAATTGGAAGATGTCTTTCCAACCGAACGCGTCGCTGATGCCGCTGTTTTGAAGATTTTGGAACAGGTCGAGTTCGACCTCATTACAACTGAATATCAAGATGCCGAAGTACAACTTGAAAAGGCTGCGGATATGCCGCGACATGACCGCGAAACCAAATTACAATATTGTTATCTAAAAGGCTATGTTGCTGCCCTTAACCACCACCCGATCAGTGATGTCATCTTTAATTTTGACCAAATCATCACCGATTTGGACGAGGCTCACATCACAATCTATACACAGCTGGCCTACTGTGGTATCGGGATTGCTTATCAGCAGAACCAGGATAACGATAAAGCCCAGTACTATTTTGAAAAAGTACGCCACGCCCTACCGAACCTACCGCTAGAAACGACCGCTAGTGTTTGGCGCGTGATTAACTTAGCTTATTACACGGGGGCTTTTTACGCTAACATTAATGATACACCGCGGAGTTTGCAGTTATTAAACTACGGGATTGAGATTTGTGCGCGATTCCACGTTACCTATTACGCAGCGCGGATCAAATTCTTACAGGCTCAATTATCCGATGAACCGGATCAAATTCATGAATATTTAAATGATGCGGCCGCCCTTGCCAGAATGAACAATAACCGGCAATTACTTAAGAATATTTCAAGTTATTCAGATTCTCACTAATTTACGGTTAAATAATTGATTTTTGTTAATAAGTCGCCTAAACTGCAAGTATTAAAAGACGAGTTTTTACAACTATTGAGGAGGTCTTGCCCATGTTATTAGCAGGTTTATTGGCCGCAGCCGGACTAGCTGCCGTTGCCGGCGTCGTGGCTGGCGCCCGTGTTCCCGCTGCCCAACCAGTCAGAATTAAGCATGACCAACGCACATCTCAAAATCGTCGATAATGTGGCGACACTTATCTATGATATAAATAAAGGCTACTGGAAGCGAAATTCCAGTAGCCTTTTTGTTTAATTAAATCGCCGTTGACGACTAACAACTGTTAGCCCTAGCAAGAACCAGCCCAAAATCATTAGCCAATCCATTGATTGTTCACTAGTCTGTGGCAATTGTTGCGCCGACTTGCGATTAGTTGCTTTTGTAACTTTAACAACTGGTTTAGAAGTTGCTACTAATTTTATTGGCTGTCCTAACAATTTCGTTGGCCGAGTCGTGGTTACTAAATTAGTTTGCTTGACTAACTTAGCTGTCTCAGTCTTCGTTGTGACAACCTGATCTGAATCACTATCCTCGTCAGCGTGTCCTGGTAGCACCGGTTCACTTGGCTCACTCGGTTCACTTGGTTCACTCGGCTCACTCGGTCCACTTGGTTCACTTGGTTCGCTCGGTTCGCTTGGTTCACTTGGTTCGCTTGGTTCACTTGGTTCGCTCGGTTCGCTCGGTTCACTTGGTTCACCTGTCTCTTATACACATCTGA